>DASXRH010000252.1:0-10293 GCA_036506715.1 Acidimicrobiales bacterium | reverse complement strand
CGGAGAACCTCACCTTGGCGCCCCGGGCGCACCAGGCGTCCCGCAGCGACGTGCCCTGGTCGAAGGGGATCACCTCGTCGAGGTCGCTGTGGTACTGGAGCATGGGCACCTGCGGGGCGACGTTGCCCAGCTTCTGCTGGGCGATGCGGGCCTGCCAGGCCGGCACGACCAGCGGGTTGGAGGTGGTCAGGTTCTCGATGGTCTGGAAGCCGCCCTGCAGCAGGCCGTCGGCCACGCACGAGGTCCGGGCCCGGCCCAGCAGGTCGGTGCCCGTGGCGTTGAGGTAGCTCTCGAGGTTCAGCTCGGGGTAGGCCGAGTCGAGCCCGATGGCGGCGTAGCCGAGGAAGGTGAAGAACAGGCTGCCGTCGAGGGTGGTGGCCAGCCTGGCCAGGTCGGACGGCACGCCGCCGGCCACGACGCCCTTGACGTCGAGCTCGGGGGCGTAGGTGCGCTCGATCTCGGCCGCCTTGGCCGCCGCCTGGCCGCCCTGGGAGTAGCCCCAGATGCCGACGGGGGCCGAGGTCGACAGACCGAGCTGGGGCAGCTTGGTCGCGGCCCGGACGATGTCGAGCACGGCGTTGGCCTCGGCCGCGGCGATGACGTAGGTGTGGTCGCCGGCGGTGCCCAGCTTCTCGTAGTCGGTGACCGCCACGGCCCAGCCCCGGTCGAGCAGCCCCTGGACGGCGCCCTGCTCGTAGAGGGTGCCGCCCGGGATCGACTTGGACGGGGCGCAGGTGTCGGAGAGGCCCTGGGTGCCCACGGCGAACGAGACGATCGGGCGGGGGCCGGTGCCGGTCCAGGCGGCGTTGGGGACGATGACGGTGCCGGTCACGGCGTTGGCCTGCCCGGTGGCGGACGTCGAGCGGTACTGGACCGCGATGGCGGTGTAGTTGGCGCTGCCGCCGAAGCTGGTCGGGGCGGTCTTGATCACCGAACCGGGGGCGCCGGACGGCGACGCCGGGGTCTCGTAGAACTCGGGCGGCGGCGGGATGCAGGCCGTGGCGCCGGCCAGGAGCGCGACGGCCATGAGAGCCGTCGTGACCGCGCGCGGGATCGTTCTGTGCAGCATCTGGACTCTTCCCCTCCCCGTGACCGAACCGGGTCGGTCCGGTTGCGAACGTCGCACGCTTGGATCAATGCGCTTCCACGAACCGGGACCGAGGTTCGATCAAGAGAAGTATGCGGGGGGTCGAGTCGGCAGTCAACGACTTTATTGACCCCTCTGTCGGTAATCCGAGGATGCGACTCTTGTTGACACCAAGGTCGATAAACCGCCGGGTTACCAACCGGTAAGTTGTTACACGGCGCGTGCAGGAATATGGTGCGGGTTGTGACGGCTGCTGCAGCACAGACAGGCGACGGGCGCCCGGCGGCCAAGCGGGTGCGGAAGAACCCGGACACGCGCCGGGCCGAGATCGTCGCCACCGCCCGCCAGGTCTTCGCGTCCACCGGGTACGCCGAGTCGGGGCTGGCCGAGATCGCCAGCGCGGCCCAGGTGTCCAAGGGCCTCCTGTACCACTACTTCCCCGAGGGGCGACCCCAACTCTTCGTCAACGTCATGCAGGGGCTGCTGGACGAGTTCCAGAGCCGGCTGCGCCAGGCGTCGAAGATGCCCTTCTCCCCCCGCACCCGCATGGAGCAGCTGCTGGCCGCCCTGTTCGGCTTCTTCGACGAGAACCCGGCCGCCTACCGGCTGCTGTTCCGCGACCCGTGGGTCACCCACGACGACGCGGTCGAGGCCTCGGCCATCGCCACCCGGGTCCAGATCGCCTCCGAGCTCGCGTCGCTGATGGCCGGCACCGGGCTGCCGGCCGACGACCTCGTGGCCGCCAGTTCGGGCATGCTCGGCTTCGCGCTCGCCAACGTCGAGCTGTGCATCGGTGGCCAGGTCGACGCCGAGACCGCCTGGCGCGTCACCTGCGAGTACGCGACCTCACGCTTCACCGACTGAGCTCGCCAGCCCGTCGCGCACCAGCCGCAGGATCGGCCGGGGCGCCTCCGGCCCGGGCCCGTCGGCCCCACCGTCCTCGGGCTCGGGCGGCCCGCCCAGACGGGCGGTCACGGTCGTGCCCCCGCCCGGCCGGCTGTCGATGGCCACGGTCCCCTCGCTGAGGGCGGCCAGCGACCGCATCACCCCGATCCCCGACTCGAACAGCGCGGCGGACGGGTCGAAGCCGGCGCCGTCGTCGCGCACGCGCACCACCACCGCCGGGCCGTCGGTGCCGATCGCCACGTCCAGCCGGCCGGCGCGGCTGTGGCGCCAGACGTTGCTCACCGCCTCCTGGACGATGCGCAGCACCACCGTCTCCGTCGCCCAGTCGAGCACGAGGTCGTCGTCGACCTCCACCACCGGCAGCGGCCCGCCGCCGTCGCCGTAGAGCGCGTCGACGTAGGCCCGGATCGTCGTGTCGAGGCTCCGTGACCGGGGCCGGTCGACCTGCAGCGGCTGCACCGCCAGCATCAACCGCCGCAGCGACTCGGCCTGGCGGCCCAGCCCGTCGCGGACGATGGCCGACGCCTCGGCCATCGGCGCGCGGCCCGCCGCCACGCTCGACGCCGCCAGCCCCCCGGCCTGCATGAACGACACGAAGCTGGCGTAGGCCGACACCGCCTGCTCGTGCAACTGGGCGGCCACCCGGTGGCGGTCGTCGTCGCTGTGCTGCATGACCTGGGCCAGCAGCTCGCGCCGGGTGTCGTTGACGGTCTCGAGCCGGTGGTAGAGCCGCCGGGTCTCGCGCACCGCCGCCAACTGCCGCAGCGCGGCCAGCACCAGCAGCACCACCACGACGCCCAGCGAGTAGTTCGTGGCCCAGCTCTCGGTGTGGTGCAGCGCCAAGGTGGTGACCAGCAGCACGGGCAGGCCCACCAGCACGAGCGCCGCCGGCAGCCACGCCCCCCGCACCTGGTCCTGGGGTGGCAGGCGGTCGAGGCCGGGCGAGATGCGGTCGGGCACGTACAGCGGGATGAACGACAGCAGGCACATGCACAGCGCCTGCAGCACGAGCAGGGGCACGGCCGGCAGAGCGAAGCCGGTGATGCCCTGGGCGGTCTGGCCGATCGAGTTGATGAGGCCGAGCACCGCCAGCGCCACCCCGATGGTGGCGATGGCCCCGCTGTCGCCCGCCAGCCGCAGGTAGAGCAGCGCCGCCCAGTACACGCCGAACACCGAGCAGGGCACGGCGATGGCGGCGGGGATCGCGTACCACGGCGCCTCGGCGTCGAGGACCCGGGGGCCGAACACCAGGGCGAGCGGGGCGACGATGACGATGACCGACATCAGGCTCTCGACCAGGTCGACCGACATGGCCCGGCCGCCCGAGCGGGACCGGACCATCGTGACCACCGCCCCCATCAGCAGCAGCGAGATGACCGCCACCGCCGCGGCCCCCGCCACCGTCCCGGCCCTGACCCCGGTGGCCACGCCGAGGATCATCCCGCAGCCCATCCCGTAACTGAGCACCAGGGCCGCCAGCCACATCCACCAGACGACGTCGTCGGGGCGGGGGGCGCGGCGGGCGGCCAGCCACGTGTGCAGCAGGGCCGGGGTCGTGTACAGCCCGCTCGCCACCAGGGCGTAGACCACGATGTAGCGGCCCGGCGTCGTGGCGAACACGGCGACCACGGCCACCACGGGCAGGGTCACGCACACCCAGAGGAACGCGGCCCGGCGGAACTGGGGGCGGAACAGCCCGGGCGGCGCACCGCTCGCGGCCGCCGGCTGCCGCACCAGCTCGGCCCACCCCCACGACCCCTCCGCCCGCCTGACCGCAGCCGGAGACGTTGGCATCGCTCCTCCCCCTTGCCCCAGAGACCGAGCCTGCGACGGATGTCACGCCGCACTCCGAATATCTACATTCGCGTCGGAAACCTGTCAACTGTCATGACCGTCGGCGTGGGGAAGACTCGGGACCGTGACGGACCCACTGTCCTGGCCACCTCCCGGACCCGGCCCGTGGCGGCTGCTGCGCGAGCACCTGCCCCGGCCGGTGAGCGGCCTCACGGTCGATCTGTTGCCGCTGGCCTCGGCCGGGTGGCCGCAAGGGGCGGCCCGGCTGGGCCTGCCGATGGGCGAGACCCGCTGGGGCGCGGTCAACGGCTGGGTGTACGCCTCGCGCACGCCCGAGCCCCCCGCCGATGCCGCGCTGGCGGCCGCGGCCGAGGCCACGCTGGCCTCGCGGGCATGGCGCGACGTGGTCACCCGGTGGCTCGACGACGAGCGTCCGGCGGCCGTGGCCCGGTGCCGGGCCGTGCAGGCCGCCGACCCCGCCGGCCTCGACGACGCCGGGCTCGCCGACCACCTGGCAGCGGCCGTCGGCCTCTTCGCCGCCATCGGGCCGCTGCACTTCGGCCACATGGCCGCCTTCGACGTCGCCGGCGGGCTGCTGGTCGAGGCGGCTGCGGGCTGGGGCATCACCGGGCCCGAGGTGGCGGGCCTGCTGGCCGGGGCCTCCCCCGCCTCGCTGGCGGTGTCGGGCGCGCTGGCCCGGGTGGCCGCCGCCCTGGGCGGCGCCGTGCCCGCCACCCTGGCCGACGTCCGGGCCGCCGGGCCCGAGGCCGCCGCCGCGCTCGACGCCTTCCTCGACGAGCGCGGGTGGTGCGTCGTCTACGACGTGGCCGAGCCCACCCGGGGCGAGCGGCCGGACCTGGTGCTGGCCGCGCTGCGGGCGGCCGCCCGGGCGCCGGCGGGCCCGTCCCCGGCCGAGCAGGCCGCCGATCGGCTGGCCGCCGCCGCGGCCCGGGTGCCGGCCGCCGACCGCGAGCTGTTCGCCACCCTGGTCGACGACGCCCGCGCCACCTACCGGCTGCGCGACGACGACGGCGCCGTCTGCTACGGCTGGCCGCTGGGGCTGGTGCGGCGGGCCGCGCTCGAGGCCGGGCGGCGCCTGGCCGGCCGGGGCCGCCTCGCCGCGGCCGACGACGTGTTCGAGGCCACCGCCGCCGAGCTCGCCGCGCTGCTGGCAGGCGACGGGCCGCCGGCCGCCGACCTCGCGGCCCGGACCACGGTCCGCCGGGCCGCGGCCGGGGCAGACCCGCCGCCGTTCCTCGACGGCGGGCCCGACCCGGCGGCGCCCGCCCCGGGGGCGGCCGACCCGGTGCCACCGGCGGTGGCCCGGCTGGCCGCCGCCCGCGCCGCCTGCTGGTCGATCGAGGTCGGCGCCGCGCCGTCCCCCGGCGGCGACGGCTCGCTGACCGGCACCGGCATCGGCGACGGGGTCCACGCGGGGCCCGCGCTCGTGCTCGCCGGCGAGGGGGCCGACGACGACGCGCTGGCCACGGTCGGGCCCGGGCACGTGCTGGTGGCCACGACCACCACGTCGGCCGACGACCCGCTGTACTCGATCGTGGGGGCAGTCGTCACCGAGCTGGGGGGCCTGCTCAGCCACGCGGCGATCATGGCCCGCGAGCACGGGCTGCCGGCGGTGGTGGGCGTGGCCGGCGTGGTCGACGCGGTCGCCCCGGGCGCGCTCGTCGAGGTCGACGCCACGGCCGGGACCGTGCGGGTGCTGGACCCCGGCGCCTGACGCGGCGACCACCACCCGGCGCGCGCGACGACCGCATGCCGGCGCCGTCCGCCGCCGCGGCGTAGTCTTGGTGGTGCTGCGGCGCCCTCGGCGGCACCTCTGCGCCCCTCCCCTCCGGGCGCCTGGTCGAAAGAGGTACGGGCATGGACCTCGAGTTCAGCGACGAGCAGCTCGAGCTGCGCGACAGCGCGCGGGCGGCCCTGGCGCGGGCCTGCCCGCCCCGCCTGGTCCAGCGGATGGCGGCGAGCACCGAGCCGGGCGGCGCCGGCGAGCTGGCCTCCGAGCTGACGTGGCTGGGGTGGCCGGCGCTCACCATCGACGTCGACCTGGGTGGGCTGGGCCGCAGCTTCGTCGAGCTGGCCGTGGTGGTGGAGGAGCTGGGCCGGTCGGCGGCGCCCGGGCCGTTCCTGGCCACCATGACCCAGTTCGCCCCCGTGGTGCGCGAGGCCGGCACCACCGCCCAGGCCCACCGGTTCCTCGCCGGGGTGGCCGCCGGCGAGCTCACCGGCACGCTGGCCCTGCACGAGGGCGGCCGCTGGGACCCGTCCACGGTGGTGGCCACAGCCGAGCGCGACGGCGACGGCTGGCTGCTGCGGGGCCACAAGCAGCACGTGCTGGGCGCCCCCGACGTCGACGAGGTGGTGGTGGCAGCCCAGCGCGACACCGGCACGCTCGGCCTGTTCGTCGTGCCCGCCGCCGAGCTCACCTTCAAGCGCACCACCAGTCTCGACCCCACCCGGTCGCTGGCCAACGTCGAGCTCAACGGCGTGTGGGTGCCCGACGCCCGCATGCTGGGCGAGACCGGCGTCGACGCCGGCAAGCCGCTGGGCGTCGCACTGGACGAGGCCACGGTCGGCCTGACCCTCGACGCCCTGGGCGCCTGCGACGCCCTGTTCGCCAGCGCCCTGGAGGCCGCCCGCAACGGCACCGCCGCCCACGTCGGCCAGGCGACGGGCCACAGCATCGCCGACATGCTGGTCGCCATCGAGACGGCCCGGGCCATGACGTACCAGGCGGTCAGCGCGGTCGCCGAAGGCGACCCGAGCGCCGCCGCCACCGCCTCGTCGGCCAAGGCGGCGATGGGCGCCTGCCAACGCCTGGTGACCGCGGCCAGCCTCGACATCCACGGCCACCCGGTCGACCTCGACGGCCGCGACCTCCGCCTGTGGGTCGGCCGCGCCAAGGCCGACGACCTCCTCCTCGGCACCGCGACCGACCACCGCAGGATCGTCGCGGACCACATGCTCAGCACCCGCCGGGCCCGCAGCTCCCAGCTGGCCGCAGCACTGGTGCGCTGACCTCGACCCACCCGCCGCACCCCCGGCCGGCGGCGGATCAGCGCAGCGGCAGGCCCAGCACCCTCGCCGCGACCCGGTCCCGCTCGGCGGCGGCGCCGCCGGACGTCGCCGCCGCGGTGCTGGCGTCGAGCCACTCCGCGGCCCAGCTGCCGCTCGGCCAGGCCATCGGGCCGTCCAGGCCGAGATCGAGGCCGTCGGCGCCCAGCGCCTCGACGCCGGTGAGGTAGATGCGCCGCTCGGTCTCGCCGGCGACCAGCGGCAGCATGGCCAGCTCGGGGTTGGGACGGCCGGTCCCCTGCTTGGCGAGGGCGCGGTAGGCCAGCGCCCGCACGGCGTCGGCCTCGACCTGGAGGCCCGCCAGCGTGTCCCGGAACACCGCGTCCTCGGCCAGGCCCCGGGCCCTGCCCACCTCGGCCAGCGCATCCAGCGAGCGCTGGATGGCCAGCAGGCTGGTGATCCAGCCCACCGACCGCAGCCGGGCCCGCACCGACTGCAGCACGGGCCAGCCCTGGTCGCCCGCGCCCACCAGGTCGTCGGCGGTCACGGCCACGTCGGCGAAGGCGAGATCGTCGCCGACCCCTTCGGGGCGGGCCACGCCCGCGGCGCCGAGGTCGACCGCCACCACCACGATGTCGCCGGCCTCGCCCCGGGCGGTGCGGACCGTCGCGGCGCACAGGCAGCGGTCGGCGTGGGCCGCGCCCGGCGGCGCCGGGACCGCCCCCCGCAACACCCGGCCGCCGTCCTGCTCGGTGAGGACGAGGCCGCCCTCGGGATCGGACTCGCTGCGGCCGTCGGCGGCATCGGGCGCCGCCACCCCGTCGACCGCCACGCACCACGCCAGCTCGCCGTGCAGCGTGGCGGGCAGCCACTCGTCGCGCTGGCGGCCCTGGCCGTGGTCGGCCAGCGTGGGCGCACAGGCGTCGAGCCCCTGGGGGTTGACCGTGCGGGGCACCCGCCGGCGGGCCAGCTCCTCCAGGTAGATCATCTGCTCGACGGCCGTGGCGTTCCGCCCGCCCAGCTCGGGTGGCCAGCGGGGCACCAGCCAGCCGGCCTCGAACAGCTGGCGCTGCCAGTCGGCCGCCCACGTCGGGATGTGCCCGCTCGACCGGGGCGGATCGGACGCCCGGTCGGCCGCCGGCTGGTTCTCGTCGAGCCACTCGCCCAGCTCGGTGCGGAAGCGGGCCTCGGCGCGACTGTCGGACAGGCGCACGCCAGCACGCTAGCGGGTCGCCCGACCACGGGCCGGGATCTGCCTACACCGATGGTGGCGCGGTCCACGCCCCTGCGGGGTCGGGGTCGTCGACGGGATCGGCCGGCGCGGCGTGGCCGTTGGCGCCGGCGTCGGGGTCGGGGTCGGCCAGCTCGTCGAGCGCCCGCACCAGCTCGGCCGCCACCAGTGGCAGCAGTGCCGGTGTCACGACCCGGCCGAGCTTGTCGGCCACGGCCCGGGCGACGGCCCGGGCGATCTCGTGGTCGAGGTCGCCGAGGGCGTCCAGTGCGGCGGCCACGTCGGGCCCGGGCGTCGACACCACCACGCGGTCGGCCAGGCCGGGCGCGGCCGCCTGCTCGGACTCGGGGGGCGCGTCGGATTCGACCGCCGGCTCGGGTCCGGGCCCGGCGACCACCGGGTCTGCTGCGGGGTGGACCCCGGGCTCCGGCTGTGGTGCGGAGTAAACCCCGGGCTCCGGCTGTGGTGCGGCGTGGACCCCGGGCTCCGGCCCGGGTGCGGGGTAGACCCCGGGCTCCGGCTGTGGTGCGGGGTGGACCGCGGGCTCCGGCTCGGCCTCGACGGCCGCCGGCTCGGGTGCGGGGTGGGGCCCGGGCTCCGGCTGTGGTGCGGGGTGGAACCAGGGCTCCAACTCGGGCTCGGCGGGGGTGATGTCGATCCACCGGGACGGATCGGGCTGGGCGTCCTCGGGCTCGGCGACGGCGGCCTCCTCCTCGTGCGCATGTGCGGGCTCGGCGACGGCAGGGGCCGGCTCGCCGCGGGCGTCGACCACGCCCGAACCGAGCCCCAGCGCCGGCGGCAGCGGCCGGGCATGGACCAGGGCCAGCCGGCTGGTGCAGCGGGTCAGGGCCACGAACAGCGCCCGCAGCCCGTGCTCGGACTCGTCGACGATGGCGGCCGGCTCGACCACCACCACCACGTCGAACTCGAGGCCCTTGGCGTCGTCGGGCGCCAGCACCACCACCGGCGCGGCTGCCGGCCGCAGCTCGGGCGACCACACGATGCCCTCGGCGTCGAGCTCGGCCACCAGCGCGGTGCGCACCGACGGCGGGGAGATGACCCCGACGATGCCCGACCCCAACAGCCCCCGCACCGCGGCCACCGCCGCGGGCGCCAGATCGTCGTCGGACCCGGCCGGCGCCACCGCCACCTCGTGCCCCGACGCCCGCACCGCCCGGGGGCTGGCCAGCCCGGGGGCCACGTCGGGCAGCAGCCGCATGGCCACCTCGTGGACCTCGACCGGCAGCCGGTAGCCGTACTCGAGCTCGACGGTGGTGGCCGTGACCCGTTCGTGGCGCAGGCAGGCGATGACGGCGTCCCACGACTCGTGGGCCCACGGGCTGGTCGCCTGGGCCAGGTCCCCGAGGACGGTCATCGACCCGGTGCGGGAGCGGCGGCGGATCGACTCGAGCTGGAGGGGCGAGAGGTCCTGGGCCTCGTCGACCACGATGTGCTCGTAGGTGGCCGGCACGCCGTTGAGCAGCGCGTCGGCCGCGTCCAGCAGCGGGATGTCGTCGACCGACCACTGCCAGGTCGACACCTGGGCGTCGGACGGCAGCGCCAGCATGGCCAGCTCGGCGGGGGCGAGGGTGCCCGCCCCGGCGGCCAGCAGCTGGCGCCGCGACGACAGCAGGTCGACGAGGAAGCCCTGGGGGGTGAGGCTGGGCCACACGCGGTCGAGCAGGTTGTCGATCTCGCGGGCGGACTCGCCCCGCACCGCCGCCTCCAGGGCCACCGGGTCGTGGAGCCCGCCCCGCATCAGTGCCGCCCGGGCCTCGGCCACCACGAAGGCCCGCAGCATGCGGTAGCCCTCGTTGTGCGGGCGGCCGGCCAGCTGCCGGGCCCGGGTGGCGAGGCGGCGGCCGTCGAGGCGGACCCGGCGGCCGCCCACGCCGAGCTCGACCTCGCGGGCCTCGACCCGCTGGCGGTTGCGCAGCCCCCGCAGGACCAGCCGCAGCATGCGCCGGTCGCCCTTCAGCCGCCGCAGCTCGGGCGGGTCGACCCGCCCGACCCGCACCCGGGGGCCGAGCGCCCGCAGCGGCAGCTGGACGACGGCCTCGTCGCCCAGCGACGGCAGCACCGACGAGATGTAGTGGACGAAGGCGGGGTTGGGCCCGACGATCAGCACGTCGTTGGCCTCGAGCCGGTCGCGCCGGTTGAACAGCAGCCACGACACCCGGTGCAGGCCGACCACCGTCTTGCCGGTGCCGGGTCCGCCCTGTACGACCAGCAGCTGGTCGATGTC
>DASXRH010000251.1:0-1684 GCA_036506715.1 Acidimicrobiales bacterium | reverse complement strand
CGGCCGCGACCTGTTCGCCCACTCGGCCGAGGCCACGCGGGCCGTGGTGGCGGCCACCGCCGGGTGCGGCCGCCCGCGGTGGGCCAAGCTGAGCCCCAACGTGGCCCACCTGGACGAGATCGCCGCCGCCGCCGAGGAGGCCGGGGCCGAGGCCGTGACGCTGGTGAACACCGTCCTCGGCCTGGCCATCGACCCCGAGGCCCGTGCCTTCCGGCTGGGGTCCGGGCCCCGGGGCGGGGGCTTGTCGGGGCCGGCGATCCACCCGGTGGCGGTGCGGGCGGTGTTCGACGTCCACCGGGCGCGGCCCGACCTGCCCATCGTGGGCGTGGGCGGCGTGGCCGGCGGCGGCGACGCCGCCGAGCTGATCCTGGCGGGCGCCAGCGCGGTGCAGGTGGGCACCGCGACCTTCGCCGACCCCCGGGCACCCGGCCGGGTGCTCGCCGAGCTGGCAGCCTGGGCGGGCCGCCAGGGAGCGGCCCGCATCGCGGAGATGATCGGAGACGTGCATGGCTGAGGACACCCCCGGGGCCCCCGAGGAGATCCGCCGGCGCCTGGCGCTGGCGCTGGACGTCGACGACCTCGTCCCGGCGCTGCGGCTGGCCCGCGAGCTGCGCCCCTGGTTCGGCACGATGAAGGTCGGGCTCGAGCTGTACAGCGCGGCGGGACCCGAGGCGCTCACCAGCCTGGTCGACATCGGGGTCGACGTGTTCTGCGACCTCAAGCTGCACGACATCCCCACCACCGTGGGCCGGGCCGCGCGGGTGATCGGGGCGCTGGGCGCCCGCTACCTGACGATCCACACGGCCGGCGGGGCGGCGATGGTGCGGGCGGGGGTCGAGGGGCTGCGGGAGGGCGCGGCCGGCGCCGAGCTGGCCGAGCCGGTGGCGCTCGGGGTGACGGTGCTCACCAGCGAGCCCGAGGCGTCGCCCCACCTCCTGCGCCAGCGGGTGATGACCGGCCTCGAGGGCGGCGTGGCCGGCCTGGTGTGCGCCGCCCCCGACGTCGCCACCGTCCGCCAGATCGCCCCCCGGGCCATCCTGGTGACCCCCGGGATCCGTCCCGACGGCGCGCCCGCCAACGACCAGGGCCGGGTGGCCTCGCCCCGGGCCGCCCTCGACGCAGGGGCGGACATCGTGGTCATCGGCCGCCCGATCACCCGGGCCGGCGACCCCGCGGCGGCGGCGCAAGCGCTGGTGGCGTCGCTGGCCTGAGCCCTCCGCAGGCGGGCGAGTGTCGCGAGTTGCGTGTGAGCGCGCGCTAGGGTGCGCGCCATGCCGCAGCCACCGCAATTGACTCCTGAGCAGCGCGAAGCAGCCCTGGCCAAGGCCGCCGAGGCACGCCGCGCCCGGGCTGAGCTGAAGGAGAAGCTCAAGATGGGGTCGCTGACCCTGAGCGACCTCCTCGACCAGGCCGAGGCGAGCGACACCGTCGGCAAGATGAAGGTGCTGGCCGTCCTCGAGTCGCTCCCGGGCGTGGGCAAGGTCCGGGCCCGCCGGGCGATGGAGGAGATCGGCATCGCCGACAGCCGTCGTGTCCGGGGCCTGGGCGACCAGCAGCGCAAGTCGCTGCTCGACGCCTTCTCCGGCTGAGCCGGCTTCCGCCTGCTTGTTGATCACGGTCTCCGGCCCTCCGGGGTCGGGCACCACCACCACCGCTGAACACGTCGCCGCCCGGCTCGGGGTCG
>DASXRH010000250.1:0-2402 GCA_036506715.1 Acidimicrobiales bacterium | reverse complement strand
GTGTTCGGCGACCCCGTGGAGGTGCTGCACGTCAAGGGCAGCGGGGCGGACATGGCCACCATCGAGCGGCCGGGGTTCACACCGTTGCACCTCGACCGGGTGGCCCGCCTGGCCACCCTGCCCGAGCTGAGCGACGCCCGCATGGCCGGCGAGCTGCGGGCGGCGTCACTGGACGCGGCAGCGCCGGTCCCGTCGGTCGAGTCGATCCTCGACGCGCTGGTGCCGGGGCGGTTCGTGCTCCACACCCACGCCGACGCCGTGCTGGCCCTCACCAACACGCCCGACGGGGCGGCGCTGGCCGCCCAGGTGTGGGGCGACGCCGTGGTGGTGGTCCCCTACGAGATGCCGGGCTTCGCCCTGGCCAGGCTGTGCGCCGACCTGCTGGCTACCGAGCGCCACGACGGGACCGTGGGCATGGTGCTGCTCCACCACGGTCTGGTCACCTTCGCCGACGACGCCCGGACGGCCTACGAGGTCCACGTCGACCTCGTGGGCCGGGCCCTGGCCCGGGCCGAGGCGGCCGAGGCGCTGTCGCTGCCCGGCGTGGTCGCCCCCGCGGCCCCGGCGGCCGCCGCCGAGCCGGGCGCCGGCGGCTTCGGTGCCGGCGACGACAGCGAGTTCGGGGCCGGCGACCTCGACGCCGCCGACGACCGGCCGCCGGCCAACGCGCTGGAGGCGACGGCCGACCTGCGCCGGGCCCTGTCCGCCGCCGCCGGCCGGCCGCTCATCGTCCGCACCTGCACCAGCGAGGCCAGCCGTCGCTACGCCCGCAGGCTCGACGTGGGCACGATCTCCCAGGTCGGCCCCGCCACCCCCGACCACGTGCTGCGGACCAAGCGGGTGCCGCTGGTGGGCCGGGACGTGGGCGCCTACGTCGAGGCGTACCGGGCCTACGTCGAGCGCCACCGGGGCCGGCTGGGGGACCGCGACCTCATCGCGATCGACCCCGCGCCCCGGGTGGTCGTCGACCCCGAGCTGGGCGTGCTGGCGGCCGGGCCCCGGGTGGCCGACGCCGCCGCGGCCGCCGACGTGGCCGAGCACACGCTGTGGGTCATCGACCGGGCCATCGCCCTCGGCGGCTACGTGAGCGTGCCCGAGGCCGACGTGTTCGACGTCGAGTACTGGGAGCTGGAGCAGGCCGAGCTGTCCCGCCTGCCGGCCCCCGACCAGCTGACCGGCCGGGTGGGGCTGGTCACCGGGGCGGCCTCGGGCATCGGCCGGGCCTGCGCCCGGGCCCTGCTCGACGCCGGTGCCGCGGTCGTGGGCCTCGACCGCGACCCCCGGGTCGACGAGGTGGCCGAGCGGGCGGAGTACGTGGGAGTGGTGGGAAACGCCACCGACGCCGGTGCGCTCGACGGCGCCGTGGCCAGATCGGTCCGGGCCTTCGGCGGCCTCGACCTGCTGGTGGTGAACGCCGGGGTGTTCCCCGAGAGCGAGCCGGTGGCCGAGCTGTCGCCCGCCGCCTGGGGCCGGGCCCTCGACGTCAACGCCGGCGCCGCCGCGCTCGCGCTGCGGGCGGCCCATCCCTACCTGCGCCGGGCCCCCGGCGGCGGGGCGGTGGCGGTGGTCGGGTCCAAGAACGTGCCGGCCCCCGGGGCGGGGGCGGCGGCCTACTCGGCGTCGAAGGCGGCGCTCACCCAGCTGGCCCGGGTGGCGGCGCTGGAGTGGGGCCGCGACGGCATCCGCGTCAACGTCGTCCACCCCGACGCCGTGTTCGACACCAACCTGTGGTCGGGCGACCTGGTGGCCGAGCGGGCCGCCCGCTACGGGCTCACCACCGACGCCTACCGGCAGCGCAACGTGCTCGGCGCCGAGGTGACCTCGGCCCACGTGGCCGCCACCGTGGTGGCGCTGTGCGGCCCCGACTTCGCCCGCACGACGGGCGCCCAAGTGCCGGTGGACGGGGGCAACGACCGGGTGATCTGAGGCCCGCCGGGCCGGTCAGAACGTGAGGGCCCCCCAGGGGGCCCGCGCGCTGGTGAACATGGCGGCCGCGCGGGCCACGGATCCCGGGGTGCGCTCCTCGACCCAACCGGCGGCGGCCAGGCGGCCCCAGCCGATGCCGCCCAGGTAGGCCGAGCTCAGCGCGCCCACGGGCACGACGAGGTCGGGATCGTCGCCGGTGGTGGTGCACTCGGCGCCGTCGGGCCCGCCGTCGAGCCGGAACCGGCCGGCGGCGTGGCCGAACGGGTCGTCGACCTCGACGACCAGGGCGCCGTCGGTGGCGTAGTCGCGGGCGGCCAGCGCCGCCGGGACGTCGAGGACCCGCGCCCACGTGTGGTCGGACCGGTCGACGAGCGGCGCCGCCCGGCCGTCGACCAGCGCCAGCGGCGCGGGGTCGTCGACCGGTCGCAGCCACACGGACACCCGGGTCACCCAGTCGACCGAGGCCAGGAACCGCA
>DASXRH010000249.1:0-6847 GCA_036506715.1 Acidimicrobiales bacterium | reverse complement strand
CGACCCGACCGGGGCGATCATCGGCATCTGGCAGCCCGGCACCCACCAGGGCTTCGGCGTGCTGGCCGAGCCGGGCGCCCCCGCCTGGTTCGAGCTCCACACCCGCGACCACGAGGGCGCCGTCCGCTTCTACCAGGAGGTGTTCGGCTGGGAGACCAGCGTGGTCGGCGACTCCGACGAGTTCCGCTACACGACCCTCGGCGAGGGCGAGGACGCGACCGCCGGGATCATGGACGCCACGGCCTTCCTGCCCGAGGGCGTGCCTGCGCACTGGAGCGTGTACTTCAACGTCGCCGACGCCGACGCCACCGTGGCCCAGGCGGTCGCCGCGGGCGCCACCGTGGTCGACCCGCCGATGGACACGCCCTACGGCCGCCTGGCCACGCTGATCGACCCGACCGGCGCCCGGTTCAAGCTGCAGGCCTGACCCGCACCGCTGGCGACGGCGGTTCAGCGGCCGACGCCGGCCACCACGGCGGCGGCGGGCGGGTCGAGGTCCAGAGCACGCCGTGGCCTGCCCCGCCGGCGACCCCACGCGCTGCCCCCGGTCCTGGGCCGTCATCGACGCCCGCCTCGACCCGCCCCGGTGACGCCCGGGCGCGGTGGGAGCCGGGGGACACCCGCCGATCCCCCGGCTCACCCGCCTGTGGTGTCGCCGTGGCTGCTGGGGCGTCCACGGCGCACCCGCAAGGTACGGCCCACCCCGGCGCCTGTGGATCAGTAGCACCTACGTATTCCGCTGACGGGGCGCTGGCACCCGGTGGTAAACCGCAGGTCGGAGACTGCGGGGGGCGGGTGGCTAGCATCCGGCCGTGGTCGCACGCTGGCCCCTGGTCGGGCGGGCGGAGGAGCTTGCCGAGCTGCGCCGCCTCCTGGGCGACGACGCGGACCCGCGCGGCGTGGCGCTGTTCGGCGAGGCCGGGGTGGGCAAGACCCGGCTGGTCGAGGAGGCCGTCGTCGCCGGCCACGCCGCCGGAGTGGCCGTCGAGTGGGTGCGGGCCAGCGAGGCGGCCCGCACCATCCCGCTCGGCTCGTTCGCCCACCTGCTGGCGGGCGACGACGAGGTCGTCAACCAGGACGACCTGCTCCACCGGGCCCTGACCCGGCTCCAGGAGCGGGCCGGCGCCGGGCGCTTCCTGCTGGCGGTGGACGACGCCCACCTGCTCGACGAGGCGTCGGTGGCGCTGCTCCACCTCGCGCTCACCCAGTCGCCGGTGCGGGTGGTGCTCAGCGTGCGCACCGGCGAGCGCCTTCCCCAGGGGCTGGTGGCGCTGTGGAAGGACGAGGTGCTGGAGCGCATCGACGTCAGCCCCCTCGGGCAGGAGGCCACCGAGGAGCTGGTGCTCACCGTGGTCGGCCAGCGGGTCCCGGCCTCGGCCCTCGACCGCATCTGGCGGCTCAGCCGGGGCAACGTCCTGTTCGTGCGCGAGCTGGTGACCACCGCCGCCGAGCGCCGGGCGACCGGCACCGTCGGCCGCATCGTGCTCACCGCCGAGGGTGCCCCCGGCCGGGTGCGCGATCTGGTCGAGGAGCGGCTGCGGCTCATCGAGCCCCGCTGGCGGGCGGCGCTGGAGGTGGTCGCCGTCGGCGAGCAGGTGCCGCTGGCCGCGGCCGAGCGGATCATCGACCCCGCCGACATCGAGGGCCTGGAGCGCCGGGGCCTGGTCGAGGTTGTGGGCGTGGGGCCCACCGAGACGCTCCGGGTCGCCCACCCGCTGCACGGGGAGGTGCTGGCGGCCAGCCTGCCCCGCCTCCGCCGCCGGGCGGTGCTGCGCGACCTGGTGGCGGCGGTCGACGACCTCGACGACTTCGACCGGCTGCGGCTGGCCACCTGGCGCCTCGAGTCGGGCGACCCCGGCGACCCCGACCAGCTGCTGGTGCTGGCCCGCGAGGCGCTGGCCCGCTTCGACCACCGGCTGGCCGAGCGCCTGGCGCTGGCCGCCGGCGGCACCGGCCGGGCCGATGCCGGCCTCGTGCTGGGCGAGGCGCTGGCCGGTCAGGGCCGGGTGGCCGAGTCCGAGGCGGTGCTGGCCGCGCTGGGCCCGGCCGAGGCCGAGCAGGTCGCGCGGGTGGCGCTGGCCCGGGCCAGCAACCTGTTCCTCCACCTCGACCGGTCGGCCGAGGCCTTCGCCGTCCTCGAGGTGGCCGACGACGACCTGGCCGGGTACCCCGGGTGGCAGGCCGAGTGCCGGTCGGTGCTGGCCCAGATGCTCATGTTCTCGTTCCGGCTTGCCGAGGCCGGGCAGGTGGCCGAGGCCCTGCTGGCCGACCCGGCCACCCCGGCGACCGCCCGCCTGCGGGCCACACCCGTGGCGCTCACCGTGCGGGGGGCGGCCGGCCGCCTCGACGACGGGCTGGCCCTGCTCGACGACGAGCTCTATGCCTCGGCCGCCCGCCACCGCCGCGACGTGCCCTACGGCGACGTCCAGCTGCGGATGGCGAGGTTCCAGGCCCTGTACTGGGCGGGGCGGGCGCGCGAGCTCGACGAGTTCACCGCCGCCGACCTGGGCCTGGGCCTCGCCCACCCGCCGCCGTCGCTGCGGGGGATCATGGCCGGCTTCCGGGGCGGGGCCCTGCTGCTGGTGGGGCGGGGCCCGGCGGCGCTGGCCGAGCTGGAGCGGTCGACGCGGGCGCTGGCCGAGTCCGACTGGTTCGGGCAGCGGCCGCTGGCCGAAGCCATGCGGGCGCGGGCCGCGGTGTTCGCCGGCGAGCTGGCCGTCGCCGAGGAGGCCATCGGCGCCGCCGACGCCGCCTTCGCCGCCGACATGCTGCGGGGTGCCCGCACGCTGCCGTACATCGAGCTGTCCCGCCTGTGGCTGCTGGCCGCCAGGGGGTCGCGGGGACCGGCCGCCGAGCGGGCGCTGGCGCTGGCCACCGCCCTCGAGCACACGGCCAAGCCCATCGCGGTCGAGATGACGCACGCCGCCGTGCGCCTGGGCCGGGCCGCCGACGCCCGCGAGCTGGCCGAACGGCTGGCGGTGGCGGTCGACGGGCCCTACGCGGCGCTGGTCGCCGCCCACGCCCGGGCCCTGGCCGACGGCGAGCCCGACGCGCTGGCGGCCGTGGGCGACGGCTTCGAGGCCCTGGGCGCCGACTTGGTGGCGGCCGAGGCGCTGCGCTCGGCCACCAACGCCTACCGGCGGGCGGGCCGGGGCATGTCGGCCTCCACCGCCGACCGTCGGGTCGAGCAGCTCCTGGCCCGGTGCGGGTCGCCGTCGTCGCCCGGGTTGGAGCCGCTGGCGCTGGTGGGCGAGGAGCTGACCGAGCGCGAGCGCGAGGTGGCGATGTTGGCGGCCCGGGGCCGGACCAGCGCCGAGATCGCGGCCGAGCTGTACCTGTCGGTGCGCACGGTCGACACCCACCTCGGCCGCATCTACCGCAAGCTCATGGTCGACGGACGCCACCAGCTGGCCGACGCCCTCGGCGTCGGCGGCGCCGCGGGCCCGCCGTTACGTAACGACTACTGACGACCTGGTCAGCAGGTCTGCGTACCGTCGGACACGTGCGAGAGCGTGACCACCAGCGGCCTGGCGCCGTCGGGGCCGCCGCCTCCCCAGGCGACCCCGACGGCGACGCGCCCGAGGACCTGGTCCAGGCGGTGGTCGAGCTGGTCGACGAGCTGGTCGACGAGACCGACCCCGCCATCTCGCCCGGCTGACCCCGGGTCACCGCCGCGGGGCCAGCGGCAGCGTGACGACCAGGCGGGCGCCGCCGCCCGGGGCGTCGGCGGCGTCGGCGCGCCCGCCCATGGCGGCGGCCAGCTCGTGCACGATGGCCAGGCCGAGCCCGGTACCCGTGCCGGCGCGGGCGCTGGGCCGGGCCGAGGTGTAGAGCCGCTCGAACACCCGCTGCCGGTCGGTCGCGGCGATGCCGGCGCCGTCGTCGTCGACGGCCAGGACGGCCCGGGCGCCGGTGCGGGCCACCGTGACCCGCACCCGGCCCGCGGCGTGGCGGCCGGCGTTGTCGACCAGGTTGGCGGCGATCTGGGCCAGGCGGTCGGCGTCGCCGTCGACCACCACGGGGTCGGGCGGCAGGTCTAGGTCGACCGCCAGCCCGCTCTCCTCCAGCTCGGGGCGCAGCGCCTCGGCGGTGCCGGCGGCGACGTCCCGCAGGTCGACCGGGGCGGTGTCGAGCGTGAAGGCCCGGGCCCGCAGGCGCGCCAGGTCGAGCAGGTCGCCCACCAGGCGATCGAGGCGGCCGGCGGCGGCCCGGATGGTCTCGCCGGTGGCGGCGGGATCGGGAGCGGCCCCGTCGGCCAGCGCCTCGGCCCACCCGCTGATGGACGTGAGCGGCGTGCGCAGGTCGTGCGACACCGACAGCAGGAAGTCCTGCTCGCCCTGCTGGGCGCGCTGCAGCGAGGCGGCCATCGTGTTGATCGACCCCGCGAGGTGCCCGAGCTCGTCGACGCGGGCGCCGGGGGCGGGCTCGGGCATGCGGGCGGTGAGGTCGCCGCCGGCGATCCGCTCGGCCGTGGCCTCGGTGGCGGCCAGCGGTCGGGCCAGCGAGCGGGCCAGCGCGGCCGCCACCGCCACGCCGGCGAGGGCGGTCGCCACCCCGGCGACCACGAACCAGCGGCCGGCGGCGCCGGTGCCCGACTCGGCGGTGGCCTCCAGCACGACCGCCCGGCCGGCGGGGGCGGTGGGGGTGGCGGCCAGCGGCGAGGCGGCGAAGGCGGTGTCGCCCCGGCGGGCGGTCACGGTGTCGCCGGCCCCCAGGCGGGCCACGTCGCCGTCGTCCAGCCAGTCGGGCGGGGCGTCCAGGCGGACCAGCGCCACCTGGTCGACCCCCAGCGTCGCCTCCAGCCGCCGGGCCACCAGGGGCGCCCGCGCCGGGCGGACCTCGCCGAGCACATCGGCCAGCGCCTCGGCCCGCCGCCCGAGCTCGTCCTGGTTGCGGTGGCGGGTGTCGATGCGGGTCAGCACCAGCGTGCCCAGGCCGACGAGCGCCACCGAGCCCACAACGGTGGCGAGGATGGCGATGGTGAGGCGGCGGCGCACCCGGACCCCGTCCCCGGACCTCAGCCGAGCCGGTAGCCGGTGCGGCGCAGCGTGGCCAGCGGCAGCGCGTCGCCGAGCTTGCGGCGCAGCTGGCGGACGTGGACGTCGACGGTGCGCTCGTCGCCCACGAAGTCGTAGCCCCAGGCCAGGTCGAGCAGCTGGCGCCGGGACAGCACCAGCCCCCGGTGCTCGACCAGCGCCGCCAGAAGGGCGAACTCCCGGGGGGCGAGGCCGACGACCCGCCCGTCGCGCCGGGCCTCGTGGCGGGCCAGGTCGACCTCGACGTCGCCGACGACCACCGTGTCGCCCGGCGTGCCCCCGCCGGCGCGCCGGACGATGGCCTGGACCCGGGCCACCAGCTCCCGGGGCGAGAACGGCTTGGTCACGTAGTCGTCGGCCCCCAGCGCGAACCCGGTGACCCGGTCGGCCTCGTCGCCCCGGGCGGTGAGGATCAGCACGGGCACGTCGCCGTCGGCCCGCAGCCGCCGGCACACCTCCAGCCCGTCGATGCCGCCGGGCAGCCCGACGTCGACCACCACGAGCACCGGCGCCCGCTCGGCCGCCAGCTTCAGCCCGCTGTAGCCGTCGGCGGCCCGCTCGACGTCGAACCCGGCCCGGCCCATGTACAGCGTGAGCAGCTCGGCGATCTGGTCGTCGTCCTCCACGACGATCACCGTCCGGGGCTCCATCGCGCCATATGGTCCCACCCGGGGGGTCACGGCACTCCCCGGGGCGGGACCATGTGGCGCGGCCGGGCAGGCCGGCGCTCAGGCGGCCCGGGCGATAGAGGCCGTGAAAGGGGCACCGAAGGGATCGGTGATGTCGACCGTCACGGTCTGGCCGGTCCGGGGGGAGACGAGATCGACCCGGTCGGCCGTCCACACGTGGAGCATGCGGCGCTGGTCGGTGCAGGGGGCCTCCGGGGTGGCGAAGAACCCGGTGCAGGCGGGGTCGTGGCTGTGCCACACCACGATGCCGCCGGTGTCGTCGGGCACGGCCTGGCCGCGCGGGGCGACGAAGAAGGCACCCAGGAGCACCGGCGGGCCGTCGCCGCCGGTGTAGTAGACGAGGCCCTCGGGCGCGGCCGGATCGAGGACCTTGCCGTCGGTGGCGTTCGCCACGTTCAGGTAGTGGGCGATGCGCCTGGTGGGATCGCGTGGCGGCCGGTAGCCGGCGGCCACCGCCGCGTCGACGTCGGCGTAAGCGGCGACCGTGTCGGCCACCGCGGACCGGAGGTCGGCGGCGGCCGCCTGCTCGTCGGGGCTGGCGGCGGCGAGGCGCTGGTCGTAGGGGGTGAGCGACGGGTGGGCGTGCTCGTGGCCGCCGTCGCCGCCGGCGGCGGGACGCCCGCGCTGCGCCCCGCCGTCAGCGGGCGATGCCGCGGCGTGGTCGTGGACGGTGGTCGCGGTCGTGCCGCCGGCGCCGGACGCCGCCTGGGTGCCGGCGGCCGGGGTGCCGTGGTCGCCCGCGTCGGCCACGGCCACGGCTCCGCCGATCACCAGGATCGTCACCGTGGCGATGGCGGCCGCCACCACGCCGGTGCGGGTGGCATGCCGGCGCGCCGGGGGCGCAGGTCCGGTGACCTCGTCGTCGTCCATGCCCCCACCCCACACCCGCCATGTGAGGGCTGTGTGACGGCGGAGCGGAACGCGCCGGCGCCCCTCCCGCCGCACAGTGCGGGAGGGGCGCCGCCGTCGGGGGATCAGTGGGAGCCGGCGGGCTCGGGCTCGCGGTCCTCGGGGGTCTCGACCCGGTCCGCGGGCTCGACGTGGCCCTCGACGTCGACCTCGGGGAGGATGCGGTCGAGCCACCGGGGCAGCCACCAGTTGCGGTCGCCCAGCAGCTCCATG
>DASXRH010000248.1:0-3610 GCA_036506715.1 Acidimicrobiales bacterium | reverse complement strand
CGCCCAGCTGCGACCAGCGGGCCTGGGCGGCCAGCGCCGCCGCCGCCAGCTCCGCGGGCGCGGCCCCCGTGCCCGGCGCCCGGGTGGGCCGGGGCGGGGCCGGATCGACCCGCTCCCCCTCCCACTCCAGGAACGCCCCGCACGACTCGCAGAAGTCCTCGCCCTCGCGGGCCTGCTGCCCGCACTGGCGGCACACGATCACGCCGTCGCTCCCCCGTCTCCCGGTGGCGGCGGCGCCGCCAGCCACGCCAGGATGCCCTCACACGTCCGCACCGCGCCGCGCGCCGCCGCCTTGACGGCCATCGACGACATCGGGTGCTCGCCCAGCTGCGACCAGCGGGCCTGGGCGGCCAGCGCCGCCGCCGCCAGCTCCGCGGGCGGGCTGTCGGGCGCCACGCCCAGCCGCTCGGCCACGGTGATCCCCTGCCCGCCCAGCAGCCGCTCGAGCTCGGCGGCCTGGGCCTCGTCCCGCAGGACCAGCTCGCCCAGCCACAGGTCGGTCAGCAGCCGCACCTCGGCGATCTCGTGGGCGCTGGAGGCGATCATCTCCGCCCGGGTGGCCAGCCAGTCCCGGCGGGGCCACTCGCGGCTGTCCAGCAGCGCGTTGAGCGCGAGCAGGGCCGAGCGGGCCTTGAGCGGCTGGCTGCGCCCGATGAGCTGCACGTGGAGCGCCCGCTGCAGCTCGCCGACGCCGCTGGCGGCCAGCAGGGCGTCGGCCAGCTCGGGCCCGGAGGTGACCTGGCGCCGGGCCAGCAGGTCGAGCGCCAGCCGCACCCCGTAGATCCCGAGGCGCCGCAGCAGCGCCCACCGCTCCTCGGCGGTCACGTCGACCGGGGCGTCGGGCGCCGCGAAGCGGTCGGCCGTCAGGGCCAGCGCCGCCGGATCGGTGCCATCGCCGGGGCGGGCCAGCGTGGTGAGGCTGCGGAACTCGTCCTCGCGCAGGGTCGCGCCGGCCTGGGCCACCAGCCCGGCCACCGGGAGCACCGACCGGCACAGCTGGCGGATGCGGGGGTCGCGGCCGTAGCGGGCGGCCACCCGGCGGGCCGAGTCCATCGCGTCGAGCCGGCACGACCCGATCTCGTCGGCCCGGGACAGCACGCCCACGGCGTTGACCGGGGTGCTGCGGCCCATGTCGTCGTCGTGGAAGGCCTCGAGGAAGCGGATGTCGGTGTTGTGCAGGTGGCGCACCAGGTAGAGCACGGCGTCGGCTGCCGCCGGCTCCTCGTCGTCGGTGGTGAGGAAGCTGTAGGTGCGGGCCGACAGGTCGGTGGAGATCGAGCCGATGCCCGGCGTGTCGATGAGCGTGATCTCGGCCAGCCGGTTGGACGGCCACCACACGACCAGGCGGTCGAGGTCGTCGACGGGAGTGTCGCCGAGGTCGATCTCCAGCTCGTTGTCGCGCCGGCGGAACGGGCACTGGCGCGACGTCCCGTCCCGGCCGAAGGCCACGACCCGGTAGGTGTGGGCGTCGCGGTACCAGGTCACGACCCGGGTGCACTCGCGGGCGTCCGTGGGGGCCAGCTGGTCGCCCACCAGCGCGTTGAGCAGCGTCGACTTGCCCGCCTTGACCTTGCCGGCGATGGCCACCCGTAGCGGCTCGGACAGGCGGCCGGCGATCTCGTCGACGGCGGCGGCCGCGGCCGGGTCCGGGGCGGTGGACCGGGCGTCCGCCAACAGCCCCATCAGCTCGCCCATGACCCCCGGGGCCGGGGTGTCGGTGCTGGTCACGACGCCACCTGCGCCTCGGGTGCGACGCCCAGGGCACCGAGCTGGGCGATCTCGCGGGCCGCCTCCTCCTGGCGGGACGCCCGGGTGGCGGGGTCGAGGGCCCGGGCCCGCTCGGCGCTGGCCAGCGCCTGGGTCGTGGTCTGGTGGAGCGAGCGGGCGCGGCCGGCGAACTCGTCGCGCAGCAGGCGCTGCGTGCGGCGCAGGGCGTCCTTGCACTCCTTGCCGACCAGCATGCTCACCTCCTGGGCGTAGCGGTGGAGCGCGCCCCGGGCCTCGGCCTGGTGCTGCTGGTGGCGCCGCGACTTCTCCTCCCGCAGGGCCCGGCGCCCGAGGCCGAGGCTGAGCAGCAGCATGACCGGGGCGGCCACCGGGATGCCCAGCAGGCTGCCGGCCATGCCGAACATGACCATGCCGCCGTACGAGCCCCGGGCCGCCGACAGCACGGCCGACGAGCGGACGCCCCGGTCGGCGAACTGCCCGCCGAGGGCGATGCCCTCGAGCTTGGCCACCGGAGCGGTGATGGAGAAGGCGATGGGGCTGGCCGCGTCCTGCTGGAACTGCTGGCCGACCCGGTCGGTCAGCTCGGTGGCCCGCTGGGCCAGGTAGTCGTACGTGGCCACCGCCGCCGTCACCACCTGGCGGCGCAGCCACACCTCGAACTCGCCCCACGACTCGGCGGGGTCGCTGCGGGCGATGATCTCCTCGCCCGACCGCACCACCACCTGGAGCCGGGTGCGCAGGTCATGGTCGACGTCGGCCACCAGGTCCTGGATGCCGTCGGACAGCACCTGCTGCCACGGCGCCCCGCCGCTCTGCAGCGCCTGGGCCGCGGCCGCCGCCTTGCTCAGCCGCTCGACCAGGGCGTCGGCCTGCTCGGGCCGGGCCATGACCTCGGACTCGGCCTGCCAGCCGCGGCTCAGCTCGCCGGCCACGAAGCCGACCTCGGCGGCCACCCGCTCGGCCCGGGCCGCGCCACCCTGGGCCACCACCGCCGAGCGCAGGAACTCGACCAGCGCCGGGTAGCCCGACTCGGCGTTCATGGCGTCGTCGACGGTGGCCGCCGCCCGCATCCGCAGGAACGACGACACCGGCACCACCGGGACGTCCAGCCCGGCGCTGGCCAGGTGGTCGCGGTCGAGCTCGACGATGCGCCGCCACTCGGGGTGGAGGTCGGTCTTGGTGACCACGCACACGATCTTGGGGCACCGGGCGCGGGCCGCCTGCAGGAAGCTGATCTCGGCGCGCGTCAGCTCCTGGGAGGCGTCGGTCACGAAGACGAGGGCCTCGGCCAGCGCCATGACCCCGAGGACGATGCTGCCCTCGGCCGACTCGAGGCCGCCCACACCCGGGCTGTCGACGAACGTGAGGCCGGTGCGCAGCACCCGCCGGTCGATGCGCACCTCGACCGACCGGACGTTCCCCGGCGGGCCGGGCCCGTCGCCGTTCAGCTCGCCCCGGACGTAGCGGGTGAGGTCGGCGAACGAGATCGGCGTGCCGGCCGTGCCCCGGCCCAGGGCGTCGACCTCGGACGGGCTCTCGCCGGGCGGGCTCTCGTCGCCGTCGGGGGCGTCGCCCTCGTCGGGCGTCACGTGGACCAGCGCGGTCGGCTCGGCCCCGTAGCGCACGATGGTGGGCAGTGCGGTGACCACGTCGTCGTCGACCGGGCACACCTCGGTCTGCACGATGCCGTTGACCAGCGTGGACTTGCCCTGCTTGTACTCGCCGGCCACCACCACGGCCAGCTCGTTGTCGGCCAGGTCCCGCCGGGCCGCCTCCAGGCGGTCGACGAGGTCGGCCCGCCCCTGCTCGCGGGCCTTGGCCAGGCAGGTCGCCAGCTCGATCGCCACCTTCTGCCCGGCGACGTCGGCCACCCCGGGCGCCG
>DASXRH010000247.1:0-16245 GCA_036506715.1 Acidimicrobiales bacterium | reverse complement strand
CGAGGAGCGGGTCGACACCCTGCTGGCGGACCTCAACCCCGCCTCCGCCGACCCGGTCGAGTTCCGGGGCCGCCAGTACGACGTCGGCCTCGCGTGGGTCCACTTCCCCGAGGGATATGGCGGTCTGGGGCTGCCGCCGGTGCTGCAACGCCAGGTCGACGCCCGCCTCCACCAGGCCGGCGCCCGGCAGCCGGAGGCGCGCCACTTCTTCGGGCTGACCATGGCCGGGCCCACCATCGTCACCAACGGCGACGACGCCCTGCGCCGGCGCCTGCTGCGGCGGGCGTTCACCGGCGAGGACGCCTGGTGCCAGCTGTTCAGCGAGCCGAGCGCCGGGTCCGACCTGGCCGGCCTGGCGACCCGGGCCGTGCGCGACGGCGACGAGTGGGTCGTCACCGGCCAGAAGGTGTGGAACACGCTGGCCCACGTCGCCGACCGGGGCATGCTCGTGGCCCGCACCGACCCCGAGGCCCCCAAGCACAAGGGCCTGACCTACTTCGCCCTCGACATGCACGCCCCCGGCGTCGAGGTGCGGCCGCTGCGCCAGATCACCGGCGAGGCCGAGTTCAACGAGGTCTACATCACCGACGTCCGGGTGCCCGACGCCGACCGCATCGGCGACGTCGGCGAGGGCTGGCGGGTCGCCATGACCACCCTGATGAACGAGCGCACCACCATCGGCGGCGGGGGCGGGTCCCCGCCCCGGGGCTCGGGCGCCATCGCCGAGGCGGTCCGCATCTGGACCGAGGAGGTGGCCGACCACGACCCGGCCACCCGCGACCGGCTGATCCGGCTGTGGATCGAGGCCGAGGCCCTACGGCTCACCAACATCCGGGCCGGCCAGAACCGCAAGGCCGGCAACCCCGGCCCAGAGGGGTCGATCGCCAAGCTCAAATTCGCCGAGGTCAACATGGCCATCTACGAACTGTGCGTCGACCTGCTGGGCGCCGACGCCCTGGTCGGCTTCGACTACGAGCTGCGCCGGGCCGAGAACCTGGGCCTGACCGGCCCGCCCGGGTCGTCGCGCAAGATGTTCCTGCGGGCCCGGGCCAACTCGATCGAGGGCGGCACCTCCGAGATCCAGCGCAACATCCTGGGTGAGCGGGTGCTGGGCCTGCCCGGCGAGCCCCGGGTCGACAAGGACGTGCCCTGGAGCCAGGTGCCGCGCTAGTGCCCCGAGTCAGTCCCCGCGTGTAGACCGCTGGGATGGCCGAGATCGTCGACCTGAGCCACGCCATCGCCGACGGCACCGTCACCTACCCGGGGCTGCCGGGCCCGGTCATCGGCGACCACATCAGCCGGGAGGCGTCGCACCAGCGCTACGCGCCCGGCTACGAGTTCCAGATCGGGCGCATCGAGATGGTGTCCAACACCGGCACCTACCTCGACACCCCGTTCCACCGCTTCGCCGACGGCCACGACCTGGCCGGCCTCGACCCGGCCCGGGTGGCGGCCGTGCCCGGGGTGGTGGTGCCGCCCGGCCCCGACCAGGAGATCGGGCCCGGCGCCCTCGACGGCCTCGGGCCCGGCGACGGCGACGCCGGCCTGGCCGGTCGGGCCGTGCTGTTCCACACCGGCTGGGACCGGCATTGGGGCACCGACCGCTACGGCGAGCCCGACCACCCCTTCCTCGCCACCGCCACGGCCGAGCGGCTGGTGGCGGCCGGGGTGTCGGTCGTCGGCATCGACTCGGTGAACATCGACGGCACCCGCACCGGCGAGCGGCCGGTCCACACCGTGCTGCTGGCGGCGGGCATCCCGGTCGTCGAGCACCTGTGCGGGCTGGGCGCCATCCGCGGGCGGCCCTTCGCGTTCTACGCCGTGCCCCCGGCCGTCGTGGGCATGGGGACCTTCCCGGTGCGGGCCCTCGCCGTCATCGCCGGGTGACGGCCGCCGACCGGCCGCGGGCGGCGGCCATCGCCGTCGTGTTCGTGGCCAACGGGCTGGGTGGGCCCAGCTTCCTGCCCCGGCTGCCCGAGCGGCAGGCCGCGCTGGGCCTGTCCGACGCCGGCCTCGGGCTGGCCCTGGCCGGGATGGCCGTCGGCGCCCTGGCGGCCAGCCCGGTGGCGGGGCGGCTGGTGGGCCGGGTGGGCAGCCGTCGGGTGGTGGTGGCCTCGGCCCTGGCGCTGGGCGCGAGCCTGTGGACCGCCGGGGCCGCGCCGAGCGCCGTCCCGCTGTTCGGGGCGCTGGCGGTGGTGGGCGCGGCCGACGCCGGCATGGACATCGCCATGAACGCCAACGGCGCGGCCTACGAGGCGGGCTCGGGGCGCTCGGTCATGCACCGCCTGCACGGCGCCTGGAGCCTCGGGGCCCTGGGCGCCGCCGGCATGGCCGCGGCGGCCGCCGGCCTCGGCGTGCCGCTCACCGCGCAGTTGGCCGTGGTCGGCGTGGCCATCGCCGCCGCCGCCCTCGTGGCCCGGCCCCGGCTGGTGGTCGGCGACGCCGTCCCCGTGCCGGTCGCGCCCGCCTCGGAACGTGCGCCGATGGATCACGCGGCCTCGACGAACCGTGGCCCTGTTCCCCGTTCGTGGCGCTTCGCGCCGGGCCGCCCGGGTCACGGCCCCGCCCGTCGGCGCGGCCTCTCGGGGGACGGGGACCGGCCCCGAGCCGGCCCCCGGCGGTGGCCGCTGGTGGTGCTGGGAGGGGCCACCGTGGCCGGGGCGGTGCTGGAGGGCGCGCCGGTCGACTGGTCGGCCATCCGGCTCGAGCGCCTGGGCACCGGCCCCGGGGTGGCCGCCCTCGGCACCGCCGCGTTCATGGCCGGGATGCTGGCCGGCCGGGCCCTCGGCGACGCGCTGACCGACCGGTTCGGCGGGGCCGTGGTGCTGCGGGGCGGCATGGCGCTGGCCGCGGCTGGGCTGGCGGTCGGGGTGGCGGTGGACCACCCGCTCGCCTTCGCCGTGGGCCTCGTGGTGGCGGGCGTGGGGGCCAGTGGGTTCTTCCCGCTGGCCTTCTCGGTCGCCGCCCGCACGCCGGGGGTGGCGCCCGGCGCGGGGGCGGCGACGGTGTCCCTGGCGGCCCGGCTGGGCTTCCTGGTGGAACCGCTGCTGATGGGGGCGCTGGCCGAGGCCGTCACGGTCCGCTGGGCCTATGCGGTGGTGGCCGGCGTGGCGGTGGCGCTGGCGGTGGCCGCGCCCCGGGTCGTCCCCGCCGCGGCCCGCCCGGTGGACGCGCCGGTGGCCGACGTCCGCCTGCCGTGAGGGGTGGCGCCCTCAGACCAGCGTGGCGATGCCCCCGTCCACCGGGATGACCGCGCCGGTCAGGTAGGCCCCGGCCCGGGAGGCGAGGAAGACGGCGGTGCCGGCCATGTCGTCGGGCCTCCCGATGCGCCTGAGCGGGGCGGTGCGGGCGATCTCGTCGCCGAACGCCTCCAGCGTGGCGGCCATCATCTTCGACTCGAAGGGTCCCGGGGCGATGGCGTTGACGGTGATCACCGGGGCCAACCGGCGGGCCAGGTGCCGGGTCAGGTGGTGCACCGCGGCCTTGGACGCCGAGTACGACCAGGTGTCCATGACCGGCACGTGGAGCCCGTCGACCGAGCCGATGTTGATGACCCGGGCCGGCTCCTCCGCGGTGCCGGCCTTCTCCAGCAGGGGCACGAGGAACTTGGTGAGGTGGAACACGCCCTTGACGTTGAGGGCCAGCACCCGCTCCCAGGCGGCCTCGTCGAACTGCTCCAGCGGCGCCCCCCAGGTGGCGCCGGCGTTGTTGACCAGGATGTCGAGGCTGCCCTCCCGCTCGGCCACCTCGTCGGCCAGGCCGCGGCAGCCGTCCTCGGTGGACAGGTCGGCGGGAAGGGCGGTGCACTCCCCCACCTGCGACAGGTCGGCCGCCGTCCTGGCCAGCTCGTCGGCCTTGCGGGACGAGATGGTGACCTTGGCCCCGGCCTCGACGTAGCCCCGGGCGATCATCCGGCCGATGCCGCGCGAGCCCCCGGTCACGAGGGCGGTCTTGCCGGCGATGGAGAAGAGGTGACTCATCCCGGCAGCTTGCCCGACCCGGTGGTCGGCGGCCCAGCCGGGGAATTCCCCCACGGTCGCCCCCGGCGACGTAGTCTGACCGCATACCGTGCGACGAAAGGCACGAAAAGTGACTCTCGCGGTCAGCGGCGTCTACTACGTCCTCTGGGTGATCTTCGCGATCGTGGTCATCGCGGCCGCGATCGACGCCGCCAGCCGCCCCACGTGGGCCTGGGAGCGGACCAACAACAACAAGACCCTGTGGCTCCTGCTCCTCATCCTGGGCCTGCTGTTCTGCGGCATCGTCGGCGTGGTGGCCGCCGTCATCTACTTCGCCTCGATCCGGCCCCAGCTGGTGGCCGCCCAGTCGTCCGCGCCGCCCGGCTACTGACTCACCAGGTGTCGACGGTGCGCTTCCCGCCGGCGGGCGGGCCGGCCGGCGCGCCCGCCAGCAGCATGGCGATCCACCGCCGGCTGGCGGCGGGGTCGATCACGTCGTCGATCTCGAAGTGGCTGGCCGAGTTGAGCGCCTTGCCGTGCTCGTACGCGGCGTCGACCATCGCCTGGAACGCCCGCTCGCGCTCGGCGTCGTCGTCGATGGCGGCCAGCTCGTTGCGGTAGCCGA
This sequence comes from Acidimicrobiales bacterium, assembly GCA_036506715.1. Taxonomy (GTDB): domain Bacteria; phylum Actinomycetota; class Acidimicrobiia; order Acidimicrobiales; family VFJN01; genus ZC4RG19. The sequence continues at coordinate 11,661 of DASXRH010000247.1, read as the reverse complement.
GCCGCACGGCCCCCTCCAGGCCCATGCCCCCGAGCTCGCCGGTGGGCCACGACACGCAGAACAGCGGCGCCTTGAAGCTGCCCCCGGCCATCGTCTGGGCGCCGAGGCCGTAGGCCTTGCGCAGGATGATCGTCCCGAACGGGACCGTCAGCCGGGCCCCGGTCACGAACAGCCGGCTGGCGTGGCGGACGAGGGCGGTCTCCTCGGCCTCGGGCCCCACCATGATCCCCGGGGTGTCGCACAGGAACAGCAGCGGCAGGTCGAACGCGTCGCACAGCTGCATGAACCGCGCCGCCTTGTCGGCCCCGTCGGCGTCGATGGCCCCGGCCAGGTGGCCGGGGTCGTTGGCGACCAGGCCCAGCGGCCGGCCCTCGACGCGCGCCAGCGCGGTGACCATGCCGGTGCCGAACCCCCGCCGCAGCTCCAGCACCGAGTCCGAATCGGCCAGGGCCGCCACGACCGCCCGCACGTCGTAGACCCGGCGGCGGTTCTCGGGGACGAGGTCCCGCAGGCCGGTCTGGTCGGCGCACGTCCAGGTGGCGGCCGGCCCGGCGAAGTAGGCGAGGTAGCGGCGGGCGACGTCGACCGCCTCGGCCTCGTCCTCGACCAGCACGTCGACCACCCCGTTGCCCGCCTGGACCTCGGCCGGGCCGATGTCCTCGGGGGCGAACACCCCGAGCCCGCCGCCCTCGATCATCGCCGGGCCCCCCATGCCGATGTTGGCGCCGCGGGTGGCGATGACCACGTCGCTGGAGCCGAGGATCGCCGCGTTGCCGGCGAAGCACCGCCCCGAGGCGATGCCCACCCGGGGCACCAGGCCGCTGAGCCGCCCCCACAGGTGGAAGGCCATCGTGTCGAGCCCGGACACCCCCGGGGCGTCGGTGTCGCCCGGCCGCCCGCCCCCACCCTCGGCGAAGAAGACCACCGGCAGCCGCCGCCGCTCGATGAGGTCGAACAGCCGGTCCTTCTTGCGGTGGTTCTGGTAGCCCTGCGTGCCGGCCAGCACGGTGTAGTCGTACGACAGCACCGCCGTGGGCACCCCGGCCACCGTCCCCACCCCGGCCACCAGCCCGTCGGCCGGCGTACGGGCCACCAGGTCCTCGACCGCCCGCCGCCGGCGCTGGGCGGCGATGGCCAGCGGGCCGTACTCCACGAACGACCCGGCGTCCACCAGGTCGTCGACGTTCTCGCGGGCCGTGCGCTGCCCGGTCCGCCGCCGGCGGGCCACCGCCTCGGGCCGGGCGGCGTCGAGCCCGACGGCGTGGCGCTCCACCACCGCCGCCAGGTCGGGCCGGACCGGGACGCGGGCGGTGGCGGCGGATTCGTCGCCGGCCGCCGCCCGGCCGGCACCCGCCGTCGCCTCCGCGCGCCCGCTGGCCGGCGCGCCCGGGGCCACCACGGCCAGCAGGTCCCCGGGCTGCACGGCGTCGCCGGGCGCCACCCGTACCTCGGTCACGGTGCCGCCCACGCCGGCCTCGATGGCGTACTCCATCTTCATCGATTCGACGACGACCACCGTGGTGGTGGCCTCGACCGGGGCCCCGGCGGCCAGCTCGACCCGGGCGACCGTGCCCGTGAGCGGGGAGACGACCTCAGCCATGGGCCCCTGTCTAGCGGCCCCCGGGCGCGAGGATGTCGGCCATGGACCAGCCCGCGCCCGCCGACGAGGTGGCCGAGGTCGAGCGGGTGGCCGCCTCGATCTACGGCACGATCGTCGCCGCCAGCGTCATGGTGGCCGGGGCCGACCACTTCAGCGTTCCCCAGATCGTGCTGGCGGTCATCGTCACCGTGGCGGTGTACTGGCTGGCCGAGACCTACGCCCGGGTGCTGGCCGAGCGGGTCACCGCCGTGCCGGCCACCATCCGCGAGCACGCGATCCGCCACGCCCGGCACCACTGGCCCATGGTCACCGCCAGCGTCGCCCCGCTGGCCGCGCTCGTGACCGCCGCCGCCCTCGGGGCCGAGGCCGACGAGGCGGTCGTCGTGGCGCTGATCTTCACCACCCTATGGCTCGGCCTCCTGGGCTGGTTCGCGGCCGGCCGGGCGGAGATGCGGGGCCTGGCCCGGGTCGTCGCCACCGTCGTGGCCGGCGCCGCCGGGCTGGCCATGATCGCCCTCAAGTTCGCCCTCCACTGACGGCTCGGCCCGGCTCGGCGCCACCGCGGGCTCGACGACGACGGCCCGGTCGCCCGGTCGCAGCGGCCGGACCCCCACGGCCCACCGGCCGTTCGGGGCCAGCCGGGCCAGCACCAGGGCGCCGGGGGGCACGTCGTCGCCGTCGACGGTCCGCACCCGGTGACCGGCGGCCAGGGCGGCGTCGAGCGCGTCGTGGGTCACGGCGGGGGCGAACGGCCGGGGCGCCCAGGTGGCGATGCGATCGCCCCCCTCGTGGCTGGCGACCGCCGCCGGCGACTCGCCGGGCAGCAGCCACACGTGGCGCCGGCCCAGGCGCTCGATGAGGACGGTCAACGCCACCAGGTCGGTCTCGTCGTCCCGGGAGGCGACCACGGCTCCGGCCACCCCGTCGAGCGCCCCGTCGGCCCCGAGCTCGCGCACGAGCCCGGTGTGGACCTCGACCGGCAGGTCGTGCCGGTCCTCGAGGTCGGTCCGGCCCCGGGCCACCAGCACGGTGGGCACGCCCTGGTGGGCCAGCTCGGTGGCCAGGGCCACGGTCCACGGTTGGCCGCCGACCAGCAGCGCACCCCGGGGTCGGGCCCGGGCGACGCCCAGCCACCGGGCGGCGGGGACCGACCCCAGCCCGTACACCACCGCCAGGGCGATGATGACGGCGAAGGCCACGGGGACGAGCACGTCGCTCGGCTGGTCGAGCTGGCGCAGGCGCAGGCCGTAGAGCGACGCCGTGGCGGCCGCCACGATCCCCTTGGGGGCCAGGCAGGCCAGGTAGGCCCGCTGGCGGAGCGACAGGTCCGGCGACCCGGCCGTGCACAGCGCCACCACCGCCGGCCGCAGCAGCACCACCACCACCAGCGCCAGCCCGAGGGCGGCCGGCAGGTGGTCGATCAGCGGCTCGGCGTCGACCCCGGCGGCCAGCACGATGAACAGCCCGCCGATCAGCAGCGCCACCACCGGCTCGCCGAACGCCCGCAGCTGGCGGACCGGCACCACGTGCTGGTTGGCCAGGGCCAGCCCGGCGGCGGTGGTGGCGAACAGGCCGGCCTCGGGGCGCACGACCTCGGCGGCGACGTAGGCGGCGACCACCAGCATCACCGCCACCGCCACCTCGAGCTGGTCGGGGACGGCCAGGCGCCGCAGCGCCGCCACCAGCACCGCGGCCGCCGCCACGCCGGCCGCCACCCCGGCCACCGCGGGGGCGGCGATTCCGTCCCACACCTCGTGGGGGGTGAGGCTGTCGACGAAGAACGCGTTGACGCAGAACAGCCCGAGGGTGGCGCCGATGGGGTCGATGACGATGCCCTCCCACCGCAGGATGGTGGCGTCGGGGTCGGCCGGCTGGGCCAGCCGCAGCAGCGGCCCCACCACCGTCGGTCCCGACACGACCAGCACCGCGCCCAGCAGCAGCGACACCCGCACCGGCTCGTGGAACAGCAGGTGCGCGGCGAGGGCGATCCCCAGCCAGGTGGCGACCGCCCCCAGCGTCACCAGCCGCAGGACGGGGCGGCGGGCCTCGCCCCGCAGGTCCGCCAGCCGTAGCTCCATCCCGCCGAAGAACAGCAGCAGCGCCACCGCCAGCGACACCACCGGGAACAGGGCGTCGCCGAAGATCTCGGTCGGATGGACCCAGCCCAGCCCCGGGCCCACCAGCAGCCCGCCGGCCAGCAGCAGCACGATCGACGGCATCCGCAGCGACGCGGCCAGCCACTGGAGACCGACGCCCAGCACCACCACGACGCCGATCTGCCGCACGATCTCGCTGTCCACCGCGCCCTCCCTTCGCCCAGGCGGCACGCGGCGTGACCGTACCGCCCCGCCGGGCGAGCTGACGAGGGCTCCGCCGCCTACGACGACCGCGGCCGGCGGCCCATGAACCCCACCATGCGGTCGATGGCCGGGGCGTCGTCGGGCACCTCGACGATCTCGCCGAAGGGCATGTCGCCGCCCCGGTACTTGGGCGGCAGCGTCCCCTCGGCCCAGCCGAGGACCGCCTCGGCCTCGGCGTCGCTGTAGGGCACGGGCTGGCCGGTGGCGGTGGCCAGGTCCCAGCCGTGGGTGACGTACTCCATGGCGGTCATGTTGAAGGTGCCGCGTGCCTCGCCGGGCTGGTCGCCGGTGAGGGCGACGTCGCGCCCGAAGCCCCTGGCCCGCCAGCCCGCCACCACCCGGTCGGCGGCGGCCCGGAACTCGGCCACCGGGTCGTCGCCCGCCTCGTACCGGCTGGCGTCGCCCTCGTACTGCTCGTCGTTGGCCCGGGCCGCGAACACCTGGACCCAGCCCACGATGTGGTCGACGAGGGCGTCCACGTCGTAGTCGGGGCAGGGCGTCGGCTGCCCACCCTGGCCGGGGGCCACCCCGGCGATGAGGTCACCGGTCTTGCCCAGCACGCTCTCCAGCAGGTCGATGGCCGCCGTGTCGTCCATCTCGTTCTCCATGCCGACCACGGTAGGGATCCCAGCCCCGGCGGTCTTGAAGAAAGGCGACAGCCGGCGGACCGTAGCCTGAGGACGTGCGCGGATACGTCGACCCCGCCGCCGACACCCGGGGCATCGTCGACCCCGCCGCCGGGTTCGAGCACTTCACCCTGTCCCGGGTCGCCCCCGCCCCCGGGCTGGCGTGGGCGGTCGACCGCTACTGGATCGTGCGGTGGGCGCTGCCGGCCGGCCGGGACTACGAGCAGAAGGTCGTCCCCCACCCGGCGGTCCACCTGGTGTTCGAGGCGGCGAGGGCCGAGATCCAGGGCATCCCGACCGCCGACTTCACCCGCCGGCTCACGGGCGAGGACCAGGTGCTCGGCGTCAAGGTCCAGCCGGCCGGCTTCCGCCCGTGGCTGGGCCGGAGGGTGGCCACGATCGTGGATCAGCGCCTGCCGGCCCGAGAGGTCTTCGGCCCCACGGTCGATGCCCTGGCCGCCGATCTGGCCGTCCGTCCCGACCTGGCGGCCGCCACCGGGATCGTCGACGACTTCCTGGTCGGGACGGGCGTCCGGCCCCTGCCGATGACGGCCCCGGTGAACGCCATCGTCCACCACGTGGCCCGGGACCGCAGCGTGACGAGGGTCGACGACCTTGCCGCCCGCCTGGAGGTGAGCACCCGCCGGCTGCAGCGCCTGTTCGCCGACCACGTGGGCCGGGGTCCCAAGTGGGTGATCAACCGGTTCCGGGTGCACGAGGCGGCCGAGCGGGCCGCCGGCGCCGGCCCGGGCTCCCCGATCGACTGGGCCGCGCTGGCGGCCGACCTCGGCTACAGCGACCAGTCGCACCTCGTCCGGGACTTCACCCGCGCGGTGGGCACCCCACCCGATCGCTACGCGGCCCGCCAGGGCGGTTGACGCCGACTCACCCCCGGCGGCCCGCACTACGGCGCCCGCCAGATCACCTGGCGCAGCGTCCAGCGCACCGGCGGCCCCGGCGGGACGGCGGCCAGGGCACCGGCCAGGGTCTCGACCTCGGCGGCGGTGGCCAGGCCACGGGCGACGGCGCCGGCGCCCCAGGCCACCAGGTTGAGCCCGAACATGCGGGCCGCCTCCTCGCGGGGCACCCGGACCGCGACGCAGTCGCCGCCGAGGGGGGCCAGCAACGGGCCCGCGGCCATCGTGCCGCCCTCGGCGGCCACGAGCGCCGTCACCAGGTCCTCGTAGGCCCGCAGGGCGCCGGCCGGCGCATCGATGTGCTCGACCTCGTCGAGGACGAGCGTCCCGCCGGGCAGGAGTTGGGTCGCCCACCGGCGCGCCAGCGCCAGCGGCCCGGGCAGGTGCGCGAGCACCAGGCGGGCGTGGATCAGGTCGGCCGGGCCGCCCGGGAACGGCACGCGGGTGACGTCGTGGAGGGCGTAGTCGACCCGGGCATCGTCGGTGGTGGCCCGGGCGGCGGCGAGGTAGCGGGAGGAGGCGTCGAGCCCCACCGTGTGGGACGGCCGGCACACCTCGGCGATCAGGCGGGTCGTCCACCCCGGGCCGCAGCCGAGGTCGACCGCCCGGGCCGGGGGGCCGGCGCCCGCGGCCGCCCGGGCCAGCAGGGCGCGGGAACTGGCGTCGAACAGGTCGGCCGCCAGGCCGATCCGCCGGACGGCGACGTCGTCGTCGCCGAAGGTGTAGGTGCCGGCCATCGCCGCCTCAGGCTACGGAGCCGCCCTCCCGCATCCCGGCGATTTCCGCCGGCCCGTAGCCGAGCTCGGCCAGCAGCTCGTCGGTGTGCTCGCCGGCCGACGGCGGCGGCCGGTCGAGCGCGGCCGGCGTCCCGCTGAACCGGGGCGCCGGCGCCGGCTGGGGCACGCCGTCGAGGTCGACCACCGTGCCCCGGGCCGCCAGGTGCGGATCGTCCGGCGTCTCGTTGGCGGTGAGGACCGGCGCCACGCAGGCGTCGCGCCCCGCGAAGTGGGTGACCCACTCGTCCCGGGGCTTGGCCGCGAAGGCCTGCTCGAAGGCGGCCCGCATGGCCGGCCAGCCCTCCCGGTCGTGCTGGGGGCCGACCGCGCCGGGGTCGAGGCCGAGGCCGGCGAGCAGTGCGGCGAAGAACTGGGGCTCGAGCGCGCCAACCGCCACGTAGCGCCCGTCGGCGCACTGGTAGCAGTCGTAGAACGGCGCCCCCGAGTCGAGCAGGTTCGTGCCCCGCTCGTCGGAGAAGAACCCCGACCGGAACCCGGCGAAGAACGGCGCCATCAGCAGCGCCACCCCGTCGACCATGGCGGCGTCGACCACTTGGCCCTGCCCCGACCGCTGCGCCGCCAGCACGGCCGAGACGACGCCCAGCGCCAGCAGCATCCCGCCGCCCCCGAAGTCGGCGACCAGGTTGAGCGGCGGCGTGGGCGGCTGGCCGGCCCGCCCGATGTGGGCCAGCGCCCCGGCCACGGCCGCGTAGGTGATGTCGTGGCCGGCCTCGGCGGCATAGGGCCCGGCCTGTCCCCAGCCGGTCATCCGCCCGTAGACGAGCCGGGGGTTGCGTCCGAGGCAGACCTCGGGACCGACGCCCAGCCGCTCGGCGACGCCGGGCCGGAAGCCCTCGATGACCACGTCGGCCCGGTCGGCCAGCGCCAGCACGACCGCGACTCCGCCGGACTGCTTGAGGTCGACGGCGATCGAGCGCCGGCCCCGGTTGAGCACGTCCATGCGGGCGGTGGCGTTGGGCACCCCGATCCGGTCGACCCGGGTGACGTCGGCCCCCAGGTCGGCCAGCACCATCCCGGCGAACGGCGCCGGGCCGATGCCGGCCAGCTCGACGACCCGCAGGCCCGCCAGCGGCCCCGCCATCAGCGCACGGGGCCCTCGGCGGCCAGGATGGCGCCCAGCGCCAGGAGCTGCCGGCTGGTGCCGCCGAGGTAGAGCTCGAGCTGCTTGGCCAGCAGGAAGTAGCGGTGCAGCGGGTAGTCGCGGTCGACCCCCATGCCCCCGTGCAGGTGCGAGGCGGCGTGCACGACCCGCTGCCCCCCGGCGGAGGCCCAGTACTTGGCCACCGCCACCTCGCGGTCGGCGGGCACGCCGGCGGCCTGTCGCCACGCCGCCTGGAGCATCGTGAGCCGGATGCCCTGGGCGTCGACGTACGCGTCCGCGGCCCGCTGCCCGACGGCCTGGAACGTGGCGATGGGCCGGCCGAACTGCTCGCGGGCGGTCGTGTACTCGCCCGTGATGCGCACGGCCTCGGCCGCCAGCCCCGACATCACCGCGCAGGCGCCGACGGTGGCGGCCTCGACCATCGACCGCAGGACGGCGGCGCCGTCGGCGCCGGGCCCGCCCAGCACGGCCTCGGGCCCGACCCTCACGCCGTCGAGCACGACCTCGGCGTCGGGCGTGCCGGTGGTGGTGTCCTGGCGGTGGCGGCGGACGCCCTCGGCGCCGGCCGGCACCAGGAACACAGCCACGTCGCCCCCGTCGGTGGTGGCCGGGACGAGCACCACGTCGGCCACCAGCCCGGCGGGCACGTTGGACCGAGTGCCGTCGAGCACCCAGCCGTCGCTCCCGTCGCCGGCGGGCCGGGCCGACGTCGACGGGTGGAGCAGGTCGCCCAGCGGCTCGGACAGCGCGCCGGTCAGCACCGTGGTGCCGGCGGCCACGCCGGGCAGCAGCGCCGCCTGCTGGTCGGCCGTGCCCCAGCGGGCCACCGCGAGGCCGCCCACGGCCAGCGCCGCCAGGGCGGGGACGGGCGCCGTGCGCCGGCCCACCTCCTCCAGCGCCAAGCACAGCTCGAGCAGGCCCAGTCCGGCACCCCCGTGCTCGGCGGGCAGGGCGATGCCCAGCAGGCCGGCATCGGCCATGGCGGCCCACAGGTCGCGGTCGAACCGCAGGTCGTCGCGCTCCTCCACGGCCCGGATGGCCTCGGGGGTCGCCTTGTCGCCCAGCAGCTTGGCGGCCAGGTCGGTGATGGCCTGCTGCTCGTCGCTCAGGTCGAAATCCACGTCGCTCCCCTCGCCTCAGCGCTTGGCCATCGGCATGCCCATGCCGAAGGCGGCGATGAGGTCGCGCTGCAGTTCGTTGGTGCCGCCCCCGAAGGTGAGGATCAGCAGGCTGCGGTACATCTGCTCGAGCCGCGACCCGAGGAGGGCCCCGGGGGCGTCCTCGGTGAGCGTGGCCCGCTCGCCCAGCACCTCCATGAGCAGGCGGAACGATTCGAGGTAGTGCTCGGTGCCGAAGACCTTGATCGTGCTGGCGTCGGCCACCGGCAGCTCGTCGCGGGTGGCGGCCCACGCCACCTTCCAGTTGGCCAGCCGCAGGAACTCGAAGCCGGCGTATGCCTTGGCCAGGTTGATCTGCACCCACTCCTGGTCGATGACCCGGCGGCCGTCGGGCAGCGTGGTGGCCCGGGCCCAGTCGATGGTCTCGTGCAGCATCTGCTCGGCCATGCCCGGGCTGCACAGCGTGACCCGCTCGTGGTTGAGCTGGTTGACGATGAGCTTCCAGCCCTCGTTCTCGCCGGCCACCAGGTTCTCGGCCGGGATGCGGACGTCGTCCCAGTACACCGAGCAGATGTCGTGCGACGACAGCAGCCGCAGCGGCGTGCGCTGGATGCCGGGGGCGTCCATGGGAGCGATGAAGATCGAGATGCCGCGGTGGCGGCTGTCCTCGGCCCCGGTGCGGGCGGCCAGCCAGCAGTAGTCGGCGTCGCTGGCCAGGCTGGTCCACATCTTCTGGCCGGTGATCACGTAGTCGTCGCCGTCGCGCACCGCCCTGGTGCGCAGCGAGGCCAGGTCGGTGCCGGCCCCCGGCTCGGAGTAGCCGATGCAGAAGTGGAGCTCGCCCCGCAGGATGGCCGGCAGGAACCGCTGCTTCTGCTCCTCGCTGCCGAAGTGCATGATCGTCGGCGCCACCGAGTTGATGGTGAGCATGGGGACCGGCGCCCCCGCCCGCATCGACTCGTTGAAGAAGATGAACTGGTCGACGGGCCCCCGCCCCTGGCCGCCGAACTCGGTGGGCCAGCCGATGCCCAGCCAGCCGTCGGCCCCCATCTGCTCGACGACCCGCCGCATGACGGGCCCCACGCCCTCGGCGTGGCGCAGCTCGCGCCGGGTCTCGTCGTCGAGCAGCTTGTCGTAGTAGTCGCGCAGCTCGGTGCGCAGCCGCTCCTCGGCCTCGGTGTACGCCAGGTGCACTGACCCCTCCCCGGTTGCGTGGGCGCCAGTATGGCCGGAGAACGAGAACGCGTTCTACCTGAGCGGACCGGGCACCAACGCCGGAGCGCCGACAAGGGCCCGCAGCGCGGCGATCACCGTGCGCTCGTCGACGGCCCGCCGGTCGAGCCGGTAGCTCATCTCGACCCCCAGCAGCGTGCCCACCACCAGGGTGGCCAGCTCGTCGACCGGCGCCGGCGGGTCGATCAGGCCCTCGTCGGCCCAGTCGGCCAGCGCTGCGCCCAGCGCCGCGAACTCGGTGCGGTAGCGCCCCGCCAGCCGGGCCCGTGCCGCCTCGTTGCCCGGCCGGGTGGCCCACACCCACATCTCGTGCTCGAACTGCACCCACTCGCGGGCGGCCGGCGGCGGCTCGGCGAAGTTGCGCCACAAGGCCACCAGCCGCTCGTCGAGCGAGGTCGCAACCTCGAGGTCGGCCAGCATGCTCTCGGCCACGACCGCCTTCGACTCGTCGAGCAGGGCCACCAGCAGGCCGTCCTTGCTGCCGAACTGCCCGTAGAGCGAGCCCGACGTGCGCTCCGCCCGCTCGGCGATGGCGTCGACCGAGGCGCCCTCGATGCCCGACTCGGCCACGATCGCTCTGGCCGCCGCCAGCAGCCGGGCCCGGGTCTCGACGCTGCGCGCCTGGCGGGGCCGGGGCGGTGGCACGGGCGTGGCGGCGGGCACGGCGCAAACTGTAACGTCCGCTACAGACCGGAGCCCGGTACGGGGACGAGGGGACCGAGGGGACACGATGGAGTTCAACCTGGCCGACCTGTTCGAGCACGCGGTGGACGCCTTCGGCGAGCGCGAGTACCTGGTGGCCGACGGCAAGCGCCGGACATACGCCGAGATGGACGCCCGGGCCAACCGCCTCGCGCACCACCTGGCCGACCAGGGCATCGGGCCCGGCGACCACGTGGGCATCTACGGCGTCAACTCGGTCGAGTGGATCGAGAGCCTGTGGGCGATCTTCAAGCTGCGGGCCGTGTGGATCAACATCAACTACCGCTACGTCGAGGACGAGCTGGCGTACCTGTTCGGCAACGCCGACCTCAAGGCCCTCGTCCACGACGCCGCCTTCTCCGACCGCGTGGCCGGCGTGGCGGGGCACATGCCCGACCTGCGCCACCGCCTCGTGATCGGCGGCGACTACGAGGAGGCGCTGGCCACCGGGGCACCCGAGCGAGACTTCGCCCCCCGCTCGGGCGACGACCGCTACATCCTCTACACCGGCGGCACCACCGGCATGCCCAAGGGCGTGGTGTGGCGCCACGCCGACGTGCTGTTCGCCCTGGGGGGCGGCATCGACATCCTGTCGGGGACCCGGGCCCAGGCCCCCGAGGACATGGTCGAGCGGGGCCGGGCCAACGGCTACTCGCTGACCTTCCTGCCCATCGCCCCGCTCATGCACGGCGCCACCCAGTGGGCGGTCATGGGCCAGAGCTTCGTCGGCAACAAGGTCGTGCTCCTGGCCCAGTTCGACCCCCACGAGGTGTGGCGGCTGGTCGAGGCCGAGAAGGCCAACTCGATGATGATGACCGGCGACGCGATGGCCCGCCCACTGGTGGAGGCGCTGGACGAGGAGCCGAGCAAGACCCGTGACCTGTCGTCGCTGCTGTCGGTGTCGTCGACCGCCGCGGTGTTCTCGCCGTCGCTGAAGGACCAGTTCCTCGACCGGTTCCCGTCGATCGTGCTGACCGACGCCATCGGTTCGTCGGAGGGCGGGGCCAACGGCATCATCGTCGTCGAGAAGGGCAAGACGGCCATGAAGGGCGGCCCGACAGTGGCGCCGGTGCAGGGCACGGTGGTGCTCGACGACGAGATGCGCCCGGTGGTGCCGGGGTCGGGCACGATCGGCCGGGTGGCCCGCACCGGGGACATCCCGGTGGGCTACTACAACGACCCCGAGAAGACGGCGGCCACCTTCGT
>DASXRH010000246.1:0-2717 GCA_036506715.1 Acidimicrobiales bacterium | reverse complement strand
GACACCTGGACCCAGACGTGGAACCGATCGATTTCTTCACCCCGGCAGTTTGACTGCTCCCGGCGCGCCCCCCGGGGGCGGCGACGGCGGCCCCGTCCCGGCCTCCGACACCCGGGCGGTGACCCGGGGCAGCAGCACCCGGAAGGTGGCGCCCTCGCCCGGCGTGCTGTCCACTTCGACCGAGCCGCCGTGGGCGTTGGTGATGGCGGCCACGATCGACAGGCCGAGCCCGGTCCCGCCTCGCGCCCGGCTGCGGGCGGCGTCGGTGCGGTAGAAGCGCTCGAACACCCGCTCCGCCTGTTCGGGGGTCAGGCCCGGGCCCCGGTCGGTCACCTCGAGGGCCACGAGGTCGCGGTCGTCGCGCCGCACCGGCGCCAGGCGCAGGGTCACCGGGGCGTCGGCCGGCGAGTAGGTCAGCGCGTTGTCGACCAGGTTGGTGACGACCTGGCGCAGCCGGCCGTCGTCGCCCCGCACCACCAGGGCACCGGCGGGCCCCTCGTCGCCCGCGTCGAGGTCGATGCGCCGGTCGGGGGAGATGGCCTGGGCGGCCTCGACGGCGGCCTCCGCCACCGCCCGCAGGTCGACCGGCCGGTGCTGCATGGGCCGCTCCTGGTCGAGGCGGGCCAGGAGCAGCAGGTCGTCGACCAGCAGGCCCATGCGGGTGGCCTCGGCCTCGATGCGGGACAGCAGGTGCGACACCTCGGTCGGGTCGGTGACCGCCCCCTGGCGGTGCAGCTCGGCGAAGCCCCGGATCGAGGTCAGCGGCGTGCGCAGCTCGTGGCTGGCGTCGGCCACGAACCGGCGCATCCGCTCCTCGGACCGGCGGGCCCGCGCCTCGGAGGCGGCGCGGGCGTCGAAGGCCCGCTCGATCTGCTCGAGCATGGCGTTGAGGGCGCGGCTGAGGCGGCCCATCTCGGTGCCGGGATCGTGGTCGGGCACCCGGCGGCCCAGGTCGCCCCGGCCGATGGCCGCTGCGGTCAGCTCGATCTCCGACAGCGGTCGGAGGGCGGAGCGCACCATCGAGTAACCGGCGATGGCCACCCCGCCCAGCACGGCCAGGCCCACGATCAGGTCGATGTGCAGAAGCCGGCTCACAGTGGCGTCGACCTGGTCGAGGCTGGTGGCGATGACCACCGACCCCGAGCCGTCGGCGATGGGCAGCACCACGGCCCGCCACGAGCCGCGGCCCCGCTCGGCGTCGACGGTGAACGGCTGGCCCCGCCGGGCCTCGGCCCGCGCCACGTCGATCTCGGGCAGGTCGGGCCCCGACGGCGACAGCGCCGACGCGCGGCTGGCCACCGTGGCACCCTCGCTGTCGAGCAGCGACACGTGGAACTGGCTGGGCAGCCACGCGTCGTTGTCGAGGCCGGGCATGTCGCGGGTGTCGGCGACCACCCGGGTGGCGGCGGCCAGCTGCTCGTCGACCCGGTCGAGCAGGTAGCCCCGCAGCAGCCGGGCGCCGAAGGCCCCGGTCAGCAGCAGCCCCAGCGTGGCCAGGGTCAGGACCGCCGTGATGAGGCGGAGCCAGAGTGGGGTGCGTCGCCAGGCCCGGGGCACGCTCACGCCCGGGTGCGGGGTGGGCGCAGCACGTAGCCGATGCCGCGCACGGTGTGGATCAGCGGCTCGTTGCCGTCGTCGAGCTTGCGGCGCAGGTACGACACGTACGACTCGACGATGTTGGCGTCGCCGTCGAAGTCGTAGCTCCACACGTGATCGAGGATCTGCGACTTGGACAGCACACGCCCGGCGTTGACCATCAGATAGCGCAGGAGGTTGAACTCGGTGGGGGAGAGCTGGACCTCGCGCCCGCCCCGCCAGACCTCGTGGCTGTCCTCGTCGAGCTCGAGGTCGGCCACCACCAGCCGGACCGAGCGCTCGCCCGCCCCGGCCTGGGTCCGCCGGAGCACGGCCCGGATGCGGGCGATGACCTCCTCGAGGCTGAACGGCTTGGTCACGTAGTCGTCGCCGCCCAGCGTGAGCCCGGTGACCTTGTCGTCATTGGCGTCGCGGGCCGTGAGGAACAGCACGGGCAGGTGGTCGCGGGTCGCCCGCAGCCGCCGCAGCACCACGAACCCGTCGACGTCGGGCAGCATGATGTCCAGCAGCACCAGGTCGGGCCGGTAGCGCTCGACCGCCTTGACGGCGTCGCCCCCGTTCATGGCCGTGGCCACCTCGAACCCGGCGAAGCGCAGGCTGGCCGAGAGCAGCTCCACGATGTTGGGCTCGTCGTCCACGACGAGCAGGCGCGCCTCGGGGGTGCGGCCGTTGGTGGGGGGCAGCAGGTCGGTCATGGTGGACAGGTCGGGGTCCGGGACCACCCCGAAACCCAGTGTCCCTACGACGGTACTGCTCGACTCGCTGCTCACACCGCTGAGCGTGACGTCCCATCCTGAGCGTTGCCTGGGTGCCGCCTGGGCCCCGCCTGGGCATCGGGCCTTCTCAGGGAACTCACAGAGATCGCCCAGCCGGCGCGCAGGGTGGTCCGCCACAGTGCCCGGCATGAGCGACGACACCAAGTTCCTCCCCAACTCACCGGCCGTCGCGCGTCCCGAGCACGAGCCCGCCACCGTTCCGCCTCCGGGCGGCGCCGACGAGCCGCGCCCGCCGGCGCCGCCCCGGCCGGCCACCTCCGAGCTCCCCCCGGTCGCCCCGGCCCCCCCGGCGCCGCCCTCGCCCCCGCTGGCGCCGGGGGCGGCCGGGGTCGGTCAGACCCCGCT
>DASXRH010000245.1:0-7188 GCA_036506715.1 Acidimicrobiales bacterium | reverse complement strand
CTGCGGCGAGGCGGTCACCGCGGCCTACTACGGCCCCTGTCCGGCCTGCCGGGACACCCTGCGGGCGACGCTCGGTGGGGCCGGGCGCACCGTGGCCGTCGAGGACTACGTGCCCAAGGTGAACGTGACGCCGAACGCCGTGGCGCTCAAGGACGATTAGCTGACGCGCCCCCGGCGGACGATGTCAGATCCGTGACGAACGTCACCTGGCCGCGCGCTATGGTGGCGGCTAGAAACTGCATTCCGAACCGGCTGGCAGCCGTGTCGTACAGGGATCTGGGGCTCGACGGTCTGGGCGTGTGACAGCGGCCACCGCCGCGCGTCGGTCACGTCTGTCGTCGGTGGGTGCTGTCTGGGAGTTCGGGTCGGGGCCAGGCTCCGCACATCGAGACGAACGGAGCCGACGTGGTTCGACGCATCCCGATCCGCGCCAAGGTGGCAGGGGCGTTGGCCGTGCCGCTGCTCGCCCTCGTCGTCGCCGCCGGCATCGGGGTCTCCGCCAACGGCGCCCAGGCCGCCGAGGTGGCCCGCCAGGCCGAGCTGGCCACCGCGTCGATCGGCCACGCCGGCCTCATCAGCGCCCTCCAGAACGAGCGCAACCAGGCCATGATCCAGATGCTCGGCCTGTCGGGCCGCCTCGCCCTCGAGGTCGACGACGGCGGCGACGCCCGGGCCCGGACCGACGCGGCCCACACCGCCCTCCACCACCAGATCGCCGGCCAGGGCGACCGCCTGCGCGAGGACTACGCCGCCGCCCTCGACAGCCTCGACTCGCTGGCCGACGTGCGGGCCATGGTCGACGCCGGGCTGCTCGACCCCGGCCCGGCCAACCGCCAGGCGGCCCACGACGTGTTCGCCTCGTACACGGGCATGATCTCCACGCTGTTCGCCTCCCACGACCGGTTCTCGCTGGTCGTCGACGATGCCGGGCTGCGCCAGGGCGACGACCTGGTCCACTACTCGTCGCACGCCACCGACGCCGTGGCCCAGCTGGTCGACGCCCTGCTCTACATCGGCAGCGGCCCCGGTGGCATCGACGAGCCGGTCGAGGCGGCCACCATCGCCGAGCTGCGCCGCGACGTCGACAAGAACAACGGCGTGGTCAAGACCAAGGGCACGGGCGCCTACGCCGACGCGACCCAGAAGCTGCTGGCCAACCCCCGGGTGGCGGGCATCTCGGGGTTCGCCCAGCGGGCCATCGAGGGCGGCGGCCCGGTCGACCCCGACGAGGTGCTCGCCACCACCCCGCTCGGCCCCGACGGCGGCTACCAGGCCTTCCGCGACAACGTCGTCGAGCTGCTCGACGGCCGGGCCGAGCACCTCGGCCACCAGGCCGAGACCCGCCGCCAGCTCTACCTGGGCGGCGCCCTCCTCGTCCTGATCGCCGCCGTGGTCGTCGCCCTGCTGGTCAGCCGGTCGATCACCCGGCCGCTGCGCGACCTCGGCCAGAAGGCCCGGGCCATGGCCGCCTACCGTCTGCCGGCGGCCGTGCAGGACATCCTCGACGCCCCCCCGGGCGAGGACATCGTGCTGCCCGAGGCCGACCCCATCGTGGTGGCGGCCCGCGACGAGGTGGGCGACGTGGCCGGCGCGCTCAACGACGTCCAGCAGTCGGCCCTCGGCCTTGCGGTCGAGCAGGCGGCCCTGCGCCGCAACGTCGCCGCCAGCTACGTCAACCTCGGACGCCGCAACCAGAACCTCCTCAGCCGCCTGCTCGACGCGGTCGGCGAGCTCGAGCGCACCGAGGTCGACGCCGGCCGGCTCGAGCAGCTCTACAAGCTCGACCACCTGGCCACCCGCATCCGCCGCAACGCCGAGTCGCTGCTGGTCCTGTCCGAGAACCAGGCGCCCACCCGCTGGCAACCGCCGGTGCACATGGCCGACGTGGTGCGGGCCGCCCTCGGCGAGATCGAGAACTACGAGCGGGTGCTGGTGCGCACGCTCGAGCCCACCATGGTCATGGGGGGCGCCTCGTCCGACCTGGCCCACCTGCTGGCCGAGCTCATCGAGAACGGCCTGCGCCACTCGCCGCCGCGCGAACTGGTCGAGGTGAGCGGGCGGGTCACGGCCGCCGGCTACTCGATCGCCGTGGTCGACCACGGCCTGGGCATGACCCCCGACGACCTCGAACGGGCCAACCAGCGCCTGGCCGGGGCCGAGTCGTTCACGGTCACCCCGGCCAAGTACCTCGGCCATTACGTCACCGCGGTGCTGGCCGCCCGGCACGGCATCTCGGTGCAGCTGCAGGGCTCGGTGGTGGTGGGCATCGCCGCCCTGGTCGAGCTGCCCACCACGCTCCTCGCCGACCGCGACGACGTGCCGGCCCCGCCGGTCGTCCCCGACCCGCCGGCGCCCGAGACGACGCCGTCGTGGGCCACCACCCCCGCCGAGGCCGGGGCCGAGGATGGCACCGGCGAGCGGCCCACCCCCGAGGACGTGCGGGCGGCCGTCGCGCTCATCCGCACCCGTAGCGCCACGCCGCCCTGGGGGCCGATGGCCCCGGTCGCGCCGGTGCCCGTGCCGGTGGCGGCCACCGCCACGCTCGTGTCCCGCTACCGGCCGGCGGTGGTCGAGCTCGAGCCGGCGCCGCCGTCGCCCGAGGCGCTCTACGCCCGGGCCACGCTGGCCGCCCCGGCGCCCTGGGACATGCCGCCCGCTCCCGACCAGCCACCGTGGGCGGCTCCACCCGAGGAGCCCCCGGCCTGGGGAGCCCCCGGCGCAGCGGGCGCCGGCCGGGCCCGGTTCGGCGCCAGCGGGGTGTGGCAGCCCTTCGCCGACCCCCCGCCGGCCGAGGACGCGTCCGAGCGCACCGCCAGCGGGCTGGTCCGCCGGGTGCGGGGCGCCCACGTGCGGGCGGCCGGCACCGGGGGCGGCGAGCCCCGCTCGCCCTACGACACCGGCGCCCCCGTGCGCACGCCCGCGATCGACGGCGTGGAGATGCAACGATTCCTCACCAGCCTGGCCGGCGGTGTGCAGCGCAGCCTGGACGGGCAGACTCCCGGGGCCGGCCCGGGAGACGAGGGATGACGATGCTCACCGACGACGCCCGCAACTTCAACTGGCTGCTCGGCCACTTCGTGGAGGAGACGGCCGGGGTGACCGACGCGGTGGCCGTGTCGTCGGACGGCATGCTGATCGCCCGGTCCAACACGCTGGACAAGCGCGAGAGCGAGCAGCTGTGCGCCATCATCTCCGGCTGCACCAGCCTGGCCCACGCCGCCGACCGGGCCATGGGTGGGGGCGGGCTCGAGCGGGTCATCATCGCCATGCGCGACGGCTTCCTGTTCGTGAGCGCCATCGCCGACGGCAGCTGCCTCGGGGTGGTGGCCACCCGCGACTGCGACGTCGGCTCGGTGGGCTACCAGACCGCCGAGCTGGTGGCCCGGGCCGGCCAGCTGCTGACCCCGGCGCTGCGCGAGGAGCTCAAGCAGCTGGCCAAATCGGGCTGACCGGCCGGTCACCTGGCGCGACCAGGTGTCGGGCCCGTGCCCGGGGATTACGGTGGGGGTGTGAACGGCGAGCCGCCGGGCACGTACCCGACGCAGTACTGGCATCTCCTCGACGACGGTCGCATGCAGTGCGACGTCTGCCCGCGGGCCTGCAAGCTCCGGCCCGGCCAGCGGGGCGTGTGCTTCGTCCGCGGCCGGCCCGAAGAGGACGCCGGCGCCCCCGACGGGGTGGCGCTGCTGACCTACGGCCGGTCGTCGGGCTACTGCGTCGACCCCGTCGAGAAGAAGCCGCTCGACCACTTCCTGCCGGGGTCGTCGGTGCTGTCGTTCGGCACGGCCGGCTGCAACCTGGCCTGCCGGTTCTGCCAGAACTGGGACATCTCCAAGTCCAAGGAGATGGACACGTTGGCCGACGAGGCCGGCCCCGAGGCCATCGCCGCCGCCGCCCGCCGGCTGGGCTGCCGCAGCGTGGCGTTCACCTACAACGACCCCACGATCTTCCTCGAGTACGCGTCCGACGTGGCCGACGCCTGCCACGAGGTGGGGGTCAACGCCATCGCCGTCACCGCCGGCTACATCTGCCCCGAGCCCCGGCGCGACTTCTACGCCCACCTCGACGCGCTGAACGTCGACCTCAAGGGGTTCACCGAGGAGTTCTACCGCCACGTGTGCGGCGGCCACCTCGACCCGGTGCTGGAGACGCTCGAGTACCTGCGCCACGAGACCGACCTGTGGTTCGAGATCACCACGTTGCTGATCCCCGACCGCAACGACGACGACGCCGAGCTCGACCAGCTCACCGGATGGGTGGCCGAGCACCTGGGGCCCGACGTGCCGCTGCACTTCACGGCATTCCACCCCGACTTCAAGATGACCGACGTCCCCCATACCCCCCCGGCCACCCTGACCCGGGCCCGGGAGTGGGGGCTGCGCAACGGGCTGCGCTATGTCTACACCGGCAACGTCCACGACACCGCCGGGTCCAGCACGTGGTGCCCGGGGTGCGGGGCGCTGCTGATCGAGCGCGACTGGTACGCCCTCGGCGCCTGGGGGCTCACCGACGACGGCCGGTGCCGGGCGTGCGGCTGGCAGGTCCCGGGCCGGTTCGAGGGGCCGCCCGGCAACTGGGGCCGGCGCCGGGTGCCGGTGCGGCTGGCCGTCGAGGGGGCCTGACGTGGCGGCGGGGGGCTCCGCCGGCTGGGTCCGGACGCCGGCCGTGGCCGGCCTGTTCTACCCGGCAGAACCCGACGAGCTGCGGGCGGCGGTGGCCGGCCACGTGGCCGCCGGGCCGCCGCCCGCGGCGGCGTCGCTGCCGAAGGCGCTGATCGCACCCCACGCCGGGTACCGCTACTCGGGCGCGACCGCGGGGGCGGCGTACCGGACGGTGGCGGCGCTGCGGGGCCGGGTGACCCGGGTGGTGCTGGCCGGGCCCGCCCACCGGGTCCCCGTCGACGGCGGGGGCGTCGGGGTGAGCACGGCCGGGGCGTGGCGCACGCCGCTGGGCGACGTCCGGGTCGACGTCGACGCCTGCCGGGCGCTGGTGGCCGGGGGCATGGCCGTCGAGGCCGACGAGGCCCATGCCCCCGAGCACAGCCTCGAGGTCCACCTCCCGTTCCTCCAGGTGGTGCTGGGGCGGGTGGCGGTGGTGCCGCTGGTGGTGGGCCGGTGCCCGCCCGGCTCGGTGGCCGTCGTGCTCGACGCCGTGTGGGGCGGCGAGGAGACGCTCGTGGTGGTGTCGACGGACCTGAGCCACTACCTGGACGACACGACGGCCCGCCGCCGGGACCGCCACACCCGCCACGCCATCCTCGAGGGTCGGGTCGACGACATCGGCCCCTACGACGCCTGCGGGTGCGTGCCGGTCGGGGGCCTGCTGCTGGCCGCCCGCGACCACGGCATCGCCCCCCGCACCCTGGCCGTGGCCACCTCGGCCGACGCTGCCGGCGACCCCGCCCGCGTGGTGGGCTACGGCAGCTTCGGCTTCGACGTCCCCCGCCCGCTGGTGGCGGGGGAGCGACGCTGGCTGCTGCGCCGGGCGCGGGCCGCCATCGTCGTCGAGCTGGCCACCGGCGAGCCCGACCCGCTGGGCGACGACGACGTGCCCGAGCGGTTGCGGCTGCCTGGCGCCTCGTTCGTCACGCTGGAGCACGGGGGCGAGCTGTCCGGGTGCATCGGTTCGCTGGAGGCCCGCCGGCCGCTGTGGCAGGACGTGGCCCGCAACGCCCGGGCCGCCGCCTTCGCCGACCCCCGCTTCGGCCCGCTGGAGGCCGGGATGCTGGACCGCACCGTGATCACGGTGTCGGTGCTGTCGGGCCTCGACCCCCTGCCCGGCAGCCACGACGACCTGGTGACCGCCCTGCGCCCGGGGGTCGACGGGGTTCTCCTGGAGGCCGGCGGCCACCGGGGCACCTTCCTGCCCACGGTGTGGGACAAGCTCCCCGGCGCCGAGGAGTTCGTCGACCACCTGGTGGGCAAAGCCGGCCTGCCCGACCGCGGCTGGCCCGACGACGCCCAGGCCTGGCGCTACACCACCGACGAGTTCGCCGACGCCGACGCGGGCTGAGCCCGCTCAGCCCGATCCCGCGACCACGGCTCGGGCCCACGCGTAGTCGGGCTTGCCGGCCGGGGAGCGGACGACGTGGTCGACCCAGCGGAACGCCTTGGGGACCTTGTAGCCGGCCAGCGTCCGGCGGCAGTGGGTGCGCAGGTCGTCGTCGGACGGGCGGTCGGCCCCGGGGCGGGCGGACAGGACGGCGACCACCTCGTGGCCCCACCGCTCGCTGGGCCTCCCGGCGACGACGGCGTCGGCGACGGCGGGGTGGGCGGTGAGGGCCTGCTCGACCTCCTCGGCGAACACCTTCTCGCCGCCGGTGTTGATGGTGACCGAGTCGCGGCCCAGCAGGTCGATGTGGCCGTCGGGCCGCAGCCGCACCCGGTCGCCGGCCACCGCGCAGCGCACGCCGTCGACGGTGGGGAAGGTGGCCGCGGTCTTGGTCGGGTCACCCAGGTAGCCGAGCGGGACCCGCCCCGCCTGGGCCAGCCAGCCGATCTCGTCCTCCTCGGGACCGAGCACCCGGGTGCGGTCGTCGGACAGCACCACGGTCGAGCGCTCGGGCCGGAACGGGGCGTCGGCGCCCGCCACCGCCTGGCGGCCGGTCTCGGAGCTGCCCAGCACGTCGACTATGCGCAGCCCGGGCAGCCGCTCGACCAGCCGGCGCTTGACCGGTGGCGACAGGACGGCGCCGCCCGACAGCAGGAAGCGCAGCGCGGACAGGTCGTGGTCGTGGGCGTCGAGCTCGTCGAGCAGGGGCCGGGCGAACGGGTCGCCCACGATCTGCAGGGCCGTCACCCCCTCGCGGGCACAGGTGGCCAGCACGTCGGCGGGGTCGAGGCGGGTGGGGTCGGACTGGACCACCACCGTGCCCCCCGAGGTCCAGGCCGAGATGGCGTTCCAGTGGGCGGCCCCGTGCATGAACGGGGCCGACGGCAGGGTGCGCAGCCCGGCCCGCCGGGCGGCCCCGGCCACCAGGTCGGCCTCGGACGCGGTCACCCCCAACGCGGTGGCCAGGAAGTCGCCCTGGCGCCACAGCGTCCCCTTGGGCATACCGGTGGTGCCGCCGGTGTAGAGGATGTAGCGGTCGTCGGGGGACAGAGCCACCGGCGGCACCGGGGTGGCAGCCGCCAGCGCGTCCTCGTAGCGGACGGCGCCGGGCAGCAGCGGGGCGCCCGAGCCGTCGTC
>DASXRH010000244.1:0-1988 GCA_036506715.1 Acidimicrobiales bacterium | reverse complement strand
GGCGGATCGTGGAGGCCGACACGTCGACGCCGTGGTGGGTGTCAAGGTGCCAGGCGATGGTTCTGGGGCCGGCATCGAGGCCCTGCGCGGCCAGTTGGGCGCGCAGGTTTACGATCAGCTCCACCGTGGAGGGCTCGATCGCGGTCGGTGAGGTCGCCGGCCGTCGGGATCGGGCCTCGAACGCCGCGTCGCCCTCGCTGCGGTACCGGGCCACGAGTCGCGACACCCACGACTCCGACACCAGGTAGCGGCGCGCGGCCTCGGCCTGGGTCAACCCCTCGACCGTGACCGCCACGATGACCGCCCGTCGCTTCGACATCGGGCCACGCTGACCACCCCTGCAACTTGCCGATGTCCTGACTCACCCTTGCCGATGTCCTGAACCAGAACACCCCCTCCCCGACCAGCCCCCCGTCCCGCTCACCCGCGTCGACGGTCCGGCAGACGGACCGACGGCGACGGTTACGCTCCCGGCGTCGGCCGAGCACGGAGCGAGCGATGCCCCCTAGCGAGTCCGGTGACAGCCGCGTCGTGGACGTGGTGGTGATCGGGGCCGGTCCCGCCGGCGAGGTGGCCGCCGCCCGCCTGGCCGCGACCGGCCTCGACGTGGTGGCGGTCGAGGCCCACCTGGTGGGGGGCGAGTGCTCGTACTACGCCTGCATCCCCAGCAAGGCGCTGCTGCGCCCGGGCGCGGCCGTCGAGGCGGCCCTCGCGGTCGACGGCGCCCGCCAGGCGGTCACCGGCACCGTCGACACGGCCGCCGCGCTGGCGCGGCGCACGAGGTTCACGTCCGGCTGGTCCGACGAGGGGCAGGCGGCGTGGCTGGCCGAGAACCGCGTCGGGCTGGTGCGGGGCTGGGGGCGCCTCGCCGGTCCCCGGGTCGTCGAGGTCGGCGACGCCCGCCTCCACGCCCGCCACGCCGTGGTCGTGGCCACCGGCACGACCGCGCTGCTGCCGCCGGTGCCCGGGCTGGCCAACGCCGCCCCGTGGACGAACCGCGAGGCGACCCGGGCCGACGCCGCCCCCCGCCGCCTCGTCGTGATGGGCGGCGGGCCCGTGGCGTGCGAGCTGGCCACGGCGTGGCGGTCGCTCGGCACCGAGGAGGTGACCGTGGTCGAGCAGGGCGACCGCCTGCTGGCCCGGGTCGAGCCGTTCGCCGCCGAGGCCGTGCGGGCCGGGCTGGAGGCCCGGGGGATCGCGGTGCGCACCGGGGCGAGGGTCGTGCGGGTGGACCGCCCCGCCGCCGGGGGCCCGGTCCGGGTGGCCGTCACGTCCGCCGCCGGCGGCGAGGGCGGCGACGGCGAGATCGAGGCCGACGAACTGCTGGTCGCCGCCGGCCGCCGCCCGGCCACGGGCGACCTCGGGGTCGAAGTCGTCGGCCTCGAGCCGGGCCGGCCGCTGGCCACCGACGACAGCGGCCGGGTGGCCGGCGTCGACGGCGGGTGGCTGTGGGCGGTGGGCGACGTGACCGGGTCGGTGCTGCTGACCCACATGGGCAAGTACGAGGGCCGGGCCTGCGCCGCCGCCATCGCGGCCGGGATCCGGGGCGCCGACGCCGCTGTCAGCACCGCCGGCCCACCCTGGTCGCCGACGGTGGCCACGGCCCGGACCCGGGCGGTCACCCAGGTCATCTACACCCGCCCCGAGGTGGCGGTGGTCGGCCTCACCGAGGCCGAAGCCCGGGCGGCGGGCGTCACCGTGCGCACGGTTCGGGTAGCCATCGACGTGGCTGGGGCCACCCTCCACGCCGACGACTACACGGGCACCGCCCAGCTGGTGGTGGACGACGACCGCCGGGTCGTCGTCGGCGCCACGTTCGTCGGCCCCGAGGTGGGCGAGATGCTCCACTCGGCCACGATCGCGGTGGTGGGCGAGGTCCCCCTGGACCGCCTCTGGCACGCGGTCCCCGCCTTCCCGTCGGTCAGCGAGGTGTGGCTGCGGCTCCTGGAGGCGTACGGCCTGTGACAGGCTGGAGCCGCTTCCCGCGG
>DASXRH010000243.1:0-5931 GCA_036506715.1 Acidimicrobiales bacterium | reverse complement strand
ATTGAGGAGGGGCTCCCATGAAGGTCGACGGAGGCATTGGGTTCGGGGCGAAGGCCGGCGAGTCGGCTCGGCAGGCCGAGGACGCCGGCTACGACGGGGTGTGGAGCGCCGAGACCGGCCACGACCCGTTCTTCCCGCTCGTCCTGGCCGCCGAGCACACCGAGCACCTCGAGCTGGGCACCGGCATCGCGGTGGCGTTCGCCCGCAACCCCATGAACCTGGCCCAGATCTCGTGGGACCTGCAGGCCGCGTCGCAGGGCCGTTTCATCCTCGGCCTGGGCAGCCAGATCGCGCCCCACATCACCCGGCGGTTCTCGATGCCGTGGTCGCACCCGGCGGCGCGGATGCGAGAGATGATCCTGGCCATCCGGGCCATCTGGGCGTCCTGGAACGACGGCACCAAGCTCGACTTCCGCGGCGACTTCTACCAGCACACGCTGATGACCCCGTTCTTCAACCCGGGCCCCAACCCCCACGGCGACGCCCGCATCTTCCTGGCCGCCGTCGGCGGGCTGATGACCGAGGTGGCGGGCGAGGTGGCCGACGGCTTGATCTGCCACGGCTTCACCACCCAGCGCTACCTGACCGAGGTCACGCTGCCGGCTCTGGAGAAGGGCCGGGCCAAGGCGGGCAAGCCGATGGACGGCTTCGAGCTGTCGGGGCCGATGTTCATCGTCACCGGGCGCGACGAGGACGAGATGGCCGCGGCCGCCACCGGCGTGCGCCGCCAGATCGCCTTCTACGGGTCGACCCCGGCCTACCGGGGCGTGCTCGAGCTCCACGGCTGGGGCGACCTCCAGGACGAGCTCAACCGCATGTCCAAGGAGGGTCGCTGGGCCGACATGGGCACGCTGATCGACGACGAGATGCTCGCCACCTTCGCCGTGGTGGCGCCGCTCGACGAGGTGGCCGGCAAGCTGATCGACCGGTGGTCGGGCGTGCTCAGCCGGCTCAGCTTCTACACGCCCTACGAGAGCGCCCCCGGCCAGTTCGACGAGGTGATCGCCGCGCTCAAGGCGGCCTGACCGGCCCGGCGCCCCCCTCAGGCGTCGACGAGGGCGAGCTGGCCGTCGTGGTAGCGGCGCCGGCAGAGCGAGCGTTGGAGCTTGCCCGAGCTGGTCTTGGGCAGCGTGCCCGGGGTGACCAGCACGATGTCCTTGGCCGGCACGCCGACGACGTCGCGCACCCGGTCGGACACCAGCTTGCGGACCAGCCCGAGGTCGTCGCTCGTGGTCTCGGCCACCAGCACCATGGTCTCGCGGCCCCGCTCGCCGTCGACGCCGAAGGCGATGACGTTGCCGGCCCGGACGCCCTCGACCGCGCCCACGGCCCGCTCGACGTCCTCGGGGAAGACGTTGCGGCCGCCGACGATGATGACGTCCTTGATGCGCCCGCACACGACGAGCTGGCCGTCGAGCAGGTAGGAGAGGTCGCCGGTGCGGAGCCAGCCGTCGCGGAACAGCTCGGCGTTGGCGGCCGGCCGCCGGTAGTAGCCGGGGGTGACCGACGTGCCCCGGATCTCCAGCTCGCCGACCTCGCGGTCGCGCAGGGGCGCGCCCGACTCGGGGTCGACGATGCGGATCTCCAGGCCGGGGACCGGGCGGCCCAGCAGCGCCAGGCGGCGGCTGCCCTCGGTGCCGGGCGCGACAGGGGCGGCGTAGCGCTCGGTCTCGAGCACCCGGCGGTCGACGCAGTCGGTGACCATGCCCGCACCCGGCTCGGGGAACGTGCCGGCGATCGCGACCTCGGCCATGCCGAACGCGGGGAAGACCGAGCCCGGCCGCAGACCGTGGCGCCGGCCGGCGGCCACGAACGCCTCGACCTGGTCGGGGTCGATGGGCTCGGCCCCGTTGAGGGCGATGCGCAGCCGGGACAGGTCGAGGTCCTCGGCCCGGTTGAGCGCCCGGGCGGCGAGCACGTAGCTGAAGTTGGGGCCGGCCGTGGCGGTGCCCCCGTAGGTCGACACCCACTCCATCCACCGCGACGGCTTGGCCGTGAAGTCCTGCGGGGCCCCGAGCACCAGGGCGGTGCCCGTCGACATGGGCAGCGTCAGCAGGCCGACCAGCCCCATGTCGTGGTAGAGCGGCAGCCACGACACCAGCACGTCGTCGTCGGGGTCGAGGCGGGCGGCCACGCCGACGGCGTCGAGGTTGGCCCGCAGCACGTGGTCGGGGAGCATGACGCCCTTGGGGTCGGACGTCGACCCGCTGGTGAACTGGAGGATCACCAGCCGGTCGCGGTCGTCGGCCGGGCGTGCCCAGGCGCCGGCCTCGCCGGCGGCCAGGTCGGCCACGGGAACCATGGGCGGGTCGCCGGGCTCGGGGGTGACGAAGGCGGCCAGCTCGGGATCGACCACGCACAGCCGGGCGTCCGCGTTGCGGATGCGCTGGCGGGTCTGGGCCACGAACTCTTCGATGGACGACAGCCGCATCGGCAGGGGCAGCACCACGATGGCCGCCCCGGCCAGCCACGTGGCCTGGATGGCGGTGACCAGCTCGCGGGTGGTGGGCGACAGCAGAGCCACGCGGTCGCCGGGGCACACGCCCCGGGCTTGGAGGGCGGCGGCGTAGCCCCGGGCCTGGAGGTGGAGGTCCCGCCAGGAGACGACGTCCTCGTCGCCACCGACCACGAAGGTGACGGTGGTGTCGCGCTCGGCGGCGCGCTCGATCCGGCGGAGAAGCGAAGACATCACCGGTCGGACTTTCCGGCGAGGTGGGGGGTTACACATCGAACCGGCCCGGCGCGGTGATTTCCGGTTCCGGTGACCACCGACCTGCCCGGTACCCTGGCACGTCATGGCCGAGTCGCCGTCCCCGAGCACCGACATCCCGCCCCACCGCTACACGGCCGCGCTCGCGGGGCGCATCGAGACGGCGTGGCAGGACCGCTGGGAGCGAGAGGGCACGTTCCTGGCCCCCAACCCGGTGGGCGACCTGAGCGCCGGCTTCGACAAGGTGGCCGACGCCCCCAAGCTGTACGTGCTGGACATGTTCCCCTACCCCAGCGGCGCGGGCCTGCACGTGGGCCACCCGCTGGGCTACATCGGCACCGACGTCTACGCCCGCTACCAGCGCATGACCGGCCACAACGTGGTCCACGCCATGGGCTACGACGCCTTCGGCCTGCCGGCCGAGCAGTACGCGGTGCAGACCGGCCAGCACCCGCGCACCACCACCGAGGCCAACATCGCCACCATGCGCCGCCAGCTGCGGCGCCTGGGCCTGGGCCACGACCCCCGCCGGTCGATCTCCACCATCGACGAGGGCTACTACCGCTGGACCCAGTGGATCTTCCTGCAGATCTTCAACGCCTGGTACGACACCGACGCCGACCGGGCCCGACCCATAGCCGAGCTGGTGGCCGAGCTGGACGCCGGCACCCGCCAGCCCGGCGAGGGCACCAACCCCTCCGGCCGCCCGTGGGCCGAGCTGTCGCCGACCGAGCGGCGGGTGGTGGTCGACGGCCACCGCCTGGCGTACGTCCAGGAGGCGTTGGTCAACTGGTGCCCGGGCCTGGGCACGGTGCTGGCCAACGAGGAGGTCACCGCCGACGGCCGCAGCGACCGGGGCAACTTCCCCGTGTTCCGGCGCCCGCTGAAGCAGTGGATGATGCGCATCACTGCCTACGCCGACCGGCTGGTGCGCGACCTGGACGTGCTGGACTGGCCCGAGCCGATCAAGCTGCAGCAGCGCAACTGGATCGGCCGGTCCGAGGGCGCCCGGGTCACGTTCCCGGTCCCCGGCGGGCCCGGCATCGACGTGTTCACCACCCGGCCCGACACCCTGTTCGGCGCCACCTACATGGTGCTGGCCCCCGAGCACCCGCTGGTCGACGAGCTGACGGCCGCCGTCTGGCCCGACGGCACCCCCGCATCGTGGACCGGCGGCCACGCCACGCCGGGCGAGGCCGTCGACGCCTACCGGCGCCAGGCCTCCACCCGCTCCGAGATCGAGCGCCAGGTCGAGACCCGCCAGAAGACCGGGGTGTTCGTCGGCCGCCACGCCACCAACCCCGCCACCGGCGAGGCCATCCCCGTGTTCGTGGCCGACTACGTGCTGATGGGCTACGGCACCGGGGCGATCATGGCCGTGCCCGGCCAGGACGAGCGCGACTGGGAGTTCGCCGAGGTCTTCGGCCTGCCCATCGTGCGCACGGTCGAGCCCCCCGCCGGGTGGGAGGGCAAGGCCTACGTGGGCGAGGGCCCGGCCATCAACAGCGCCAACGCCGGGGTCAGCCTGAACGGGCTGGGGGTCGACGAGGCCAAGCGGGCCATCATCGACTGGCTGGAGGCCTCGGGCGTGGGCACCGGCACGGTCACCACCAAGCTGCGGGACTGGCTGTTCAGCCGCCAGCGGTTCTGGGGCGAGCCGTTCCCGATCGTCTACGACCCCGACGACGGCCTGCCCCGGGCGCTGCCCGACGACATGCTGCCGGTCGCGCTGCCCGACATCGAGGACTACTCCCCCATCACGTTCCCCGACGACGACGAGACGTCCGAGCCGGTGCCGCCCCTGGCCCGGGCCACCGACTGGGTCGAGGTCACGCTGGATCTGGGCGAGGGACCCAAGGTCTACCGGCGCGAGACCAACACCATGCCCCAGTGGGCCGGGTCGTGCTGGTACGAGCTGCGCTACCTGGACCCGACCAACGACCGGGCCTTCGTCGACCCCGAGAACGAGCGCTACTGGATGGGCCCGCGGACGCCCGGCGACCCGGGTGGCGTCGACCTGTACGTGGGCGGCGCCGAGCACGCGGTGCTGCACCTGCTGTACGCCCGGTTCTGGCACAAGGCGCTGTACGACCTGGGCCACGTGTCGTCGTTCGAGCCCTACCGGCGGCTGTACAACCAGGGGCTGATCCAGGCCTACGAGTTCACCGACCAGCGGGGCCAGTACGTCGAGGCCCGGGCCGTCACCGAGCACGACGGCGCCTTCTTCTTCGACGGCAGCCCGGTCCGGCGCCAGCTGGGGCGCATGGGCAAGAGCCGCAAGAACGCCGTGGCGCCCGACGAGATGTACGAGAGCTACGGCGCCGACACGCTGCGGCTGTACGAGATGTTCACCGGCCCCCTGGACCAGAGCCGGCCCTGGGACACCACCGCCATCGTCGGCACCTACCGGCTGTTGCAGCGCATCTGGCGCAACGTCGTCGACGAGGACACCGGCGCGGTGACGGTGTCCGACGACGAGCCCGACGACGAGACCCGCCGGGTGCTGGCCCGCACGATCGCGGCGGTGCGGAGCGGCATGGAGGACATGCGGTTCAACGTGTCGATCGCCAAGATCACCGAGCTGAACAACCACCTGACCGCCCGCCATCCCGACGGCGGGGCGCCCCGGGCGGTGATCGAGCCGCTGGTCCTGCTGCTGGCCCCGCTGGCGCCCCACATCAGCGAGGAGCTGTGGTCGCGCCTCGGCCACCCCGACTCGCTGGCCGGCGAGCCGTTCCCCGAGGCCGACCCGGCGCTGCTGGTCGACGAGATGGTCGAGATCCCGGTGCAGGTCAACGGCAAGGTCCGGGCCCGGGTCGTCGTGCCCGCCGGGGCCGACGCGGCCGCCGTCGAGGCCGCGGCCCGGGGCGACGAGCGGGTGGCCGCGTTGCTGGCCGGGGGCACCGTGCGCAAGGTGATCGCGGTGCCCGATCGGCTGGTCAACTTCGTCGTCGGCTGATGTGAGGACGCCCAGCGGTCTGGTAGGGTTTCAGTTCCTCTCGGGGCTATAGCTCAGTTGGTAGAGCGCGTCCATGGCATGGACGAGGCCGTGGGTTCGATTCCCACTAGCTCCACGCAGCGGTCCCGGAGGGTGCACAACCATCCGGGAAATGCCCTCTGACCTGGGGCTACGGTCCACCCATCGGGTTGGGCCTGATCGGGCCGTGCACCGCGGTTGCTCCCAGCGTTGCTCCCAACTCCGCCGGGATGATTCCGAACCC
>DASXRH010000242.1:0-5695 GCA_036506715.1 Acidimicrobiales bacterium | reverse complement strand
TGCGCGAGCACGACGCGGTCCGCGAGCGCACGCTGGAGATCACGTTCCTCGAGCCCGGCGCGGAGGCATAGGTCTTTACGTTCGGGTAGTTCGCCGCTCGGGAGGTACTGGGCCCACTCGGTAGAGGTGAGATTGCGCGCGCCACGCATGATGCGGTGGGACAGCGACTCCGATGGCTGGCGTACGACCGCCTGCGTGTCGGGCCATCACACGCGGACTGCCGCGAGGATCCGGCACGATGAGATGCAACCGAGGCCCGCCGCCGTAGCGTTGCGGGGCATGGAGGGACTCCGGGCCTACGACCCCGCTGACGTCCTCGCCCTGCGCGCGTGGCTGGTCGACCACGGCGCCGACCCCGACCGGGCCGACCGGGCACTGCGCGACATGCAGGCCGAGGACCTGGCCGTCGACCTGGTGCTCGAGCGGGGCGCCGTCCTCACGGCCCGCCAGCTGGCCGAGGCCGGCGGCATGCCGGTCGAGTCGGTGGTCGAGCTGTTCCACGACCTGGCCCTGGCCGTGCCCGACGTCGACGTCCCCCAGTTCACCGAGGTCGACGTCGTGCTGGTCCAGCTGCTGGGCATGGCCAAGGCCCATGGCATCGTCCGGAGCTCCGACCTGCTGCGGGTCGTCGCCGGGTCCATGGAGCGCATCGCCGAGGCGGCCGTGGCCGTCTACGTCCAGGGCCCCGAGGAGGACCTGCGCCGCCGGAACGCCTCCGGCCTCGAGTGCGCCGAGTCCACGACGTCGGCCACCGAGCTGGCCCTCGCCCTCGGCGCCGGCCTCGCCCCCATCTTCCGCCACCACATGCGCCAGGCCGTGGCCCGCCAGCGGGTCATCCAGGAAGGGGTCAGCCGCCGGGAGATGGCCCGGGTGGCCATCGGCTTCGTCGATCTGGTCGGCTCGACCACGCTCCAGGCCCGGCTCGACCCCGAGGCGCTCGGCGCCCAGGTCAGCCGGTTCGAGTCCCGGGCGTTCGACGTCACGGCCGCCGGCGGGGGCCGCCTCGTCAAGTTCATCGGCGACGAGATCATGGTGGCGGCCGCCGACCCGGTCGCGGGCTGCCGCATCGTGGTCGACCTCGTCGACGCCTTCACCGACGACGGCACCCAGCCGCGGGCCGGACTGGTCTACGGCGAGGTGCTGTTCCGCCACGGCGACTACTACGGGCCGGTCGTGAACCTCGGCGCCCGGCTGGTCGACGCCGCCATCCCCGGCGAGGCCCTGGTCGACGCCTCGGTGGCCGAGGCGGTCAAGGACGAGAGCCTGAGCTTCGAGCCGGCCGGCCGCCGCATGCTCAAGGGGCTCGACACGCCAGTGGCGGTGTGGACCCTGGCCACGTCCGGCTGAGCCCGAGGTGGGCGACGCTCGCGGCGCCACCGGCCGGTTCGCGCCCAGCCCCACCGGCCCCCTCCACGTCGGCAACCTGCGGACGGCGGTGCTGGCCTGGCTGTTCGCCCGCTCGGCCGGTTGCCGGTTCCTGCTGCGCATCGACGACCTCGACCGGGTCGCCTCCCGGGACGAGCACGTCCGCTCCCACCTGGCCGACCTGGCGGCGCTGGGCATCGACTGGGACGGCCCGGTCGTGCGCCAGTCCGACCGGTTCGCCCGCTACGAGGCGGCGCTGTCTCAGCTCGATGGCGCCGGGCTGCTCTACCCCTGCTACTGCACCCGGCGCGAGGTCCAGGCGGCGGTGGCCGCCCCCCACGGCCCCGCCGCCGAGGGCGCCTATCCCGGCACCTGCCGGGACCTGACCGCCGCCGACCGGGCGGGCCTGGAGACCGCCGGCCGCCGCCCGGCGTGGCGGGTCCGGGCGAAGGGTGAGCGGGTCACGGTGGTCGACCGCCGCCACGGCGAGGTCACCGGCATCGTGGACGACTTCGTGGTCCGCCGGGCCGACGGCGCCCCCGCCTACCAGGTGGCGGTGGTGGTCGACGACGACGACCAGGGCGTGGGCGAGGTGGTGCGAGGCGACGACCTGCTGGACACGACGCCTCGCCAGGCGTGGCTGGCCCGCCGCCTGGGCATGGGCGTGCCCGCCTACGCCCACGTACCCCTGGTGCTGGGCCCCGACGGCCAGCGGCTGGCCAAGCGCCACGGGGCGGTCACGTTGACCGACCTGCGGGCCCGGGGCATCGAGCCGCCGGCGGTGCTCGGCGCCGTGGCGGCGTCGCTGGGGCTGGCACGTCCGGGATCGCCGGTGGGGTCGGTCACCGACCTGGTGACGGCCTTCGACCCCGAACGTGTGCCCGTCGCCCCGTGGAGGTTCGACCCCGACACTCTTGCCGTGAACACATGACGGGATGTTTGTGAACAGCGCGCGAAACGGTGCCGGTCTGGCCGTAACTCGCTTCTGATCCGGCGCCGGACGGTGAATGCTGGTGGTCATGGACCAGGACCTCTTGGATCTGGCCATCCGAGCCCGTGGCGGAGAGCTCGAGCTTGCGGCGGCCCTACATCACGACGTGCCGGCCATCGACTGGTGGCGGCGCACCGGCGTCCCCGACGAGATGCGCACCCTCGTGGGCGCCATCGCCGGGAAAGGCGCTGCCGACAACTGACCCCACGCGCCACCCTGGGGTGATGCGCCCCGACCCCTCGCCACCCGAGCACGTCGCCGAGAACCGCCGTCACTGGGACGAGCAGGCACCCGAGTGGGTCGCCCGCGGCGAGCGCAACTGGCGGGCGCCCCAGCCCGACTGGGGCGAGTGGAACATCCCCGAGGCCGAGCTGGCCCTGCTGCCGGCCGACATGACCGGCATGGACGCCGTCGAGCTCGGCTGCGGTACCGCCTACGTCGCCGGTTGGATGGCGCGCCGCGGCGCCCGGGTGGTCGGCATCGACAACAGCGAGGCCCAGCTGGCCACGGCCCGCCGGCTGGCGGCCGAGCACGGCGGCGACATCATGCTGATCCACGGCGACGCCGAGGCCGTCCCCTACGACGACGGCTCGTTCGACTTCGCCATCTCCGAGTACGGCGCCGCCATCTGGTGCGACCCGTACGCCTGGATCCCCGAGGCCCACCGGCTGCTGCGCCCGGGCGGCCGGCTGGTCTTCCTGGGGACGACCCCGCTGGCGCTGCTGTGCGCGCCGCTCGACGGCTCCGTGCCCATCGGCGACCGGTTGGTGCGCGAGTACTTCGGGCTGCACCGGATCGACTGGCGGGACGCCGTCGACCAGCCGGGCGGCATCGAGTTCAACCTGCCGGTCTCGGCCTGGCTGCGGCTGTTCCGGGAGACCGGTTTCGCGGTCGAGGACTACGTCGAGATCCAGGCGCCGGCCGCCGGCACCGAGGTCCACGACTTCGTCACCGGCGACTGGGCGGTGCGGTTCCCGTCCGAGCAGGTGTGGAAGCTGCGGAAGCCCTAGTGGCCCAGCTGGCGGGCCAGGAACCACAGCGCGAACCCCACCAGGAACACGCCGAAGGCCAGCCGCAACCGGCCGCTCCCCATGGTCTGTGCCGCCCGGCTGCCGGCCACCACGCCGGGGACCAGCCCGAGGGCGAAGGGCCCCGCCAGGGCCAGCTCGAGATCGCCGAGCGCCAGGTGGGTGGCCAGCGTGGGGGCACTGACGGCCACGGCGACCACCAGGGCGGTCCCGGCCGCCTCGTTGAGGTCGAGGCCGAGCACCAGGAGGAACAGCGGCACCAGCAGGAAGCCGCCGCCGTTGGCCAGCAGGCCCGAGGCGAACCCGACGCCCGTCGCCGTCGCCATCACGAAGGCGCCGTTGGCCCGCAGCGCCGCGGCCCGGGGGCCGGCGACGGCGCCGGGGCGAAGCATGCGCACGCCGGTCACCAGCAGCACCAGGCCGGACAGGGTGAGCAGGAGCGGAGCCCCGACGTAGCCGCTGGCCAGGGCGCCGGCCACCGCCGCCGGCACGGCGCCGGCCAGCGTGAGGCGGGCGATGCGCCAGTCGACCTTGCCGCCCCGGGCGTAGGTCCAGGCCCCGGCGGCCGACCCGGGCAGCAGCGCCGGAAGCGGCCCGACCACGGCGGCCATGCCCGGGACGCCAAGGAGGGCGAGCACCGGCGTGGCGACGGCCGACCCCACCCCGAACAGGCCGTAGATCGCCCCGACCGCCAGTCCGGCCAGGGCGATCAGCAGGGTCAGGTCGGTCACCCACCCAGTCAGCCCCGACATCGAACATAGGACAACCTAGCGTTGTCAATGGATCCGATAGCCTGAGGCTATGCAGCTGCAGCAGCTCGACTACGTGCTGGCGGTGGTCGACGAGGGCAGCTTCACCGCCGCCGCCCGATCCCGGGGGGTGTCGCAACCGTCGCTCTCGCAGGGCGTGCGGGCGCTGGAGTCCGAGCTGGGGGCCGAGCTGTTCCACCGGGCGGGGCGACGGGTGCGGTTGACGGCGGCGGGCGAGGCGTTCGTCGACCCCGCCCGGCGGGCGGTGCGTGACGCCGCCACCGCCCGGGCGGCCGTGGCCCAGGTGACGGGGTTGGCCGCCGGCCGGCTCGATCTGGTGTGCCTGCCGTCCTTCGCCGCCGACCCCGTGGCCGTGCTGGTCGGGCGGTTCCGGCGGGCCCACCCGGGGGTGACGGTCCGGTTGGCCGAGCCCGAGGACCCGGTCGCCCTGGTGGAGGAGGTGCGGACGGGGGCCAGCGAGCTGGGGTTCGCCGAGCTCCCGACCGCCGACGACCTGGTGGCGATCCCGTTGGAGGACCACGACTACGTGGCCGTCCTCCCCCCGGGCGACGCCGGGCTGGCGGGGGGCGCCGGCCCGGTGGGGGTGGCGCCGGCGCCGCTGCCGCTGCGGGCGCTGGCCGCCGAACCGCTGGTCACGACCCCGCCGGGCACGTCCACCCGCCGGCTGGTCGACGAGGCGCTGGCGGCGGCGGGCATCGCCCCCACCATCGCCGTCGAGTCCGACCACCGCGAGGCCATCGCCCCCCTGGTGGTGGCCGGCGCCGGCGTCGCCCTGCTGCCCCGGCGGCTGGCGGCGTCGGCCCGGGCGCTCGGCGCGGTGGTGCGGGAGATCACGCCGCCGATCGTGCGCCGGGTCGGCCTCGTCCACCGGCCCGGACCGCTGTCACCGGCGGCGCGGGCGTTCCTGGCCGTGGCCGCCCCGGGTGCGCCCCGGCCGGCCAGCCGCCCGGCGGTCAGGCGACGGCGAGCGGGGCGAGCGCCGACCCCATGAGGTCGACGAAGTTGTCGGCATAGAACCGGCGACGGGCGTGGGGGTCGATGCCCCCCGCCTCGAGCGAGGCCTCGAACCGCTCGATCGGCCGCCGGCCGCCCTCGACGTGCGGGTAGTCGGACGAGAACATGCAGACCTCGGGCCCCGACTGCTGGATGATCCAGCCCACGTCCTCGGTGGGGTAGGGGGTGAAGCGGATCTGTCGGCGCACGTACTCGCTGGGGCGGAGGCTGAGGGCCTGGAGGCGCTCCTCGTGGCGGGCGAAGGCGTCGAAGGCCGACTCCATCTGCCGGGTCCAGGAGGGGACCCAGATGGCGCCCTGCTCGATGACCCCGATGAGCAGGTCGGGGAAGCGCTCGAGCACGCCGTCGAAGATCATCGTGGCCAGCGTCTGTGCGGGCGGGCCGGGGATGCCCATGTAGTCGACGGAGCGGAAGTTCTCCTCGCCGCCGTGGAAGTCGGGGGGGATGGGCAGGCCGTTGTCGAAGTAGTGGGCGTCGATGAGGTCGCCGGTGCCGCCCACGTGGAACACGACGGGGATGCCGGCCTC
>DASXRH010000241.1:0-3186 GCA_036506715.1 Acidimicrobiales bacterium | reverse complement strand
CGAGGAGCGGTGCGAACTCGGCGATGAAGGCGTGGTACCCGCTCTTGAGGGCGTCGAGGTCCCAGGCCCGCAGCGGGTCGCCCTCGTCGCCGGCCCGCACCACCCGCGACGCGAGCACGGTGGCCGCGGCCACGCCCAGGTCACCGAGCAGCCGCGCCGCCTCGGCGCTGGTGGCCCGGGGCGATACCCACACGCCGTCGTACAGCGGGCCGAAGCCGAGCCAGCGCAGCCTGGTGCGCAGCACGTGGCGCAGGTCGCGCTGGTCCTCGGGCACCGAGAAGATGACCACCACCCAGGACCCGTCCCACGGCCGGTCCCCGACCCCGAAGGACATGATGCGGTGGCGGCCCTGGCCGAGCACCCGCTCGGCCCGGGGGGTGAGCCCGTAGAAGGTGCGGCGGCCCGACTTGGACGAGTCGAGCAGGCCCCGGCGGGCCAGGCGGCTGAGGGCGGCCCGGGCGCTGGTGGGGGTGATGTCGAACTCGTTGGCCAGGGCCACCAGCCCGGCCGACGGCAGGTGCTCCTTACGGCCGAACCAGTAGTCGCCCAGCAGGGTCACGAGGAGATGCTGCGGGTTGGCGCCCGTCTGCATCCGGGGCAGCTCGACGTCCTCCCGCACCTCGGGGATGGCCATTCGCGCCACGATACCGGGCGGCTCGCCGTAGGACAGGTCGGGCCTCCGACAGACACGAGAAGTGTCATACTTGACGAGTGAAGCTGGCGACGATCCGCGACGGCGGCCCCACCCTGCCCGTCCGCGTCGACCGGGACGAGGCCATCGAGTGCCGCAACACCTGCCGGAAGGAGCGCCTCGGGTGAGACCCGACGCCGAGCGCGTCGACCTGTACCGCCGGGGCGAGGCGTTCATGCTGGCCCAGGTGGCGGCGCTCGACGACGGGGCCCTGGGCGAGCCGTGCGCCCTGCCGGGCTGGACCCGCAGCCACCTGCTGGCCCACCTGGCCCGCAACGCCGACGCCCTCGGCAACCTGCTGCGCTGGGCGAGCACCGGGGTCGAGACCCCGATGTACACCTCGGCCGAGCAGCGCGAGGGCGACATCATGGCATCGGCCCGCCAGGCGCCGGCCGCGCTGCGGGCCGACGTGGCCGCGGCGTCGACCCGGCTGGCCGAGGCCCTCGCCGCCCTGCCCGACCCCGCCTGGTCGGCCACGGTCCGCACCGCCCGGGGGCGGCCGATCACCCCCGACGAGGTGCCGTGGATGCGCATCCGCGAGACCTGGGTCCACGCCGTCGACCTGGACGTCGGGGCGACGTTCGCCGACCTGCCGGCGGCCGTGGTGACCCAGCTCGTCGACGAGGTGGCCACGGGCCTGGCCGGCCGGGCCGACTGCCCGGCCATGGCCGTGGTCCCGGACGACCTCGGCGGGCGCCGGTGGCGGGTCGGCCCCGCGGGCGGCGAGGCCGTGGAGGTGACCGGCCCGGGCGCCGCCCTCCTGGCCTGGATCATCGGCCGCTCGGCAGGCGAGGGCCTGAAGGCGACGGCCGCGGACGGCCGGCCGCCGGCGCCGCCACCCTGGCTCTGACCCGCTACCGGCGGGGGCTGCGCCGCTCGAGGAGGTAGTGCGCCGTGGGCGGGTAGGTGCCCGGGAAGCCGAAGCAGGTGGCGGACCGGGCCAGCGCGGGCACGAGGGCCCGCCCCAGGGCCGCGCCGGCGGCCCGGCACCGGACCCGCACGACGATGGCGCGCATCCGCCACCGCCACAGCCGCCCGCCGTCGCCGATGCCGGGGATCGACCGGCGGTCGTCCACACGCCGCCGGCCGGCCCGGCCCGGACGGAGGGAGACGCGCTCCGCAGCCACGTCCCTTCCGGCCCTCTTGGGCGTGACACTCGTCACAGCCAGCAGTATATGACGATCCCTCTGCCGCGCATAGGCAAAGTGTCACGCATCGGGGATGATCCCTCCGCCGCGCATCACCGAGCCGTCCGACTCCCGTCCCGCGGGCTGAGCCCGGCGGTCGTCGACCGCGAGACGATTTCCCCCTTCATGCGGTCGGGATGATGACGGACCCGCCCGCCGGCCGGAACACTGGCCGTCGAGGAGCGGAGGCGCGCATGCGGCACGAGCACGAGGAGCTCTTGCGGCGGCTGGCTCTGAACGACGAGGCGGCGCTCGAGGACGTGCTGGGGGTGCCCCTGGGTGGCGACGGCGTGCCGGGTCTCGACCCGCGCACCCGGGCGCTGGTGCGGCTGGCCGCGCTGGTGGCGCTGGACGCCGACCCGGCGTCCTACCAATGGGCCGTGGCGGACGCCCTGGCGGCGGGGGCCGGCGACGAGGAGGTGTTGGGGGTGCTGGTGGCGCTGGCGCCGGTCGCCGGGCTGGTGCGGGTGGGGGCAGCGGCGCCCCAGGTGGCCCTCGCCATCGGCCACGACCTGGACCTTCCGATGGGCCGCGAGCCTGACCTCCCGCCCGGACGGTGACTGATAGTGGCCGTGACACCGCCCATTGAAGCAACGCCAGGCCGCACGTAGCCTCACCGCTGGTGGGCACCGTCGCCGATCCGGGAGCACTTCCCGCCGCCAGCCCGACCACCTGGTTCGGGCCGTCCTTCCTCCTCGACGAGTCGCGGCTCCAGCCGCCGCCCGTGGCCCGGGGGTCGGTGCCGCGCGTCGCCTTGCTCGACCGGCTGGCCGGCGCCCTCGACGCCACACTGGTGTCCGTCGTGGCGCCGCCCGGCTACGGCAAGACCGCGCTGCTCAGCCAGTGGGCCGCGCGGACCGGCCACCGGGTGGCCTGGCTGTCGCTCGAGCCCGACGACAACGACCCCGCGGTCCTCCTGGCCTGCATCGCCAGCGCGCTGGGCCGCGTCGAGCCGATCGACACCGACGCCTTTCGCACCCGGGTCCCGCCGGGGACGTCGGTCGCCGCCATGGTCGCCCGCCGGGTGGCCGTCACGCTGGGCTCGATGAGCCACCCCGTCGCGCTGATGCTCGACCACGCCGAGCTGCTCCACAACCCCCAGTGCCGCGACGCCGTCGCCGAGCTTGCGGTGCGGCTGCCGCCCGGCGCCCAGCTGGTGGTCGCCTCCCGGGGCGAGCCGCCCGTGCCCACCGCCGCGCTACGGGCCCGCCGCATGATCGTGGAGGTGGGCACCGACGACCTGGCCATGGACGAGGCCGAGGCCCGCGTGCTGTTGACGGCCGCCGGCGTCGAGCTCGACGCCGGCGG
>DASXRH010000240.1:0-9971 GCA_036506715.1 Acidimicrobiales bacterium | reverse complement strand
GCTCAGATCCACGAGGGCGTCGCCCGCCTGGCCCGGGCTCTCGCCTGGGAGCCGGCCGCCACCGCTGGGGGTTAGCCAGCCCCGAAAAGTAGTACGAGCGCCGTGACGCCGGTCACGCTAAGTTTTCCACGGACAGCACCGCACGGGTGCCCGAGAGGGGGACCCCATGCCCGTACGCCACATCCCCGGTGGGCGGCGGATGTCGCGGCTGCGCCGCGCGGTGGCCACGGCCGCCGCGCTCGGCACAGGTCTCGCGCTGGCCGCCTGCGGCGACAGCGGGGGCGGCGTCCCCACGATGACCTGGTACACCAATCCCGACAACGGGGGCCAGGAGGCGCTGGCCAAGAAGTGCACCGAGGCGGCCAACGGCGACTACAAGATCAGCGTCGCCGTGCTGCCCACCGACGCCACCAGCCAGCGCGAGCAGCTCGTCCGGCGCCTGGCCGCCAAGGACAGCTCGATCGACCTCATGAGCCTCGACCCGGTGTTCGTGCCCGAGTTCGCCGAGGCCGGCTTCCTCCGGCCCTTCAGCTCGGCCGAGGCGGCCAAGTTCACCGACGACGTGCTCGAGGGCTCGGTGAAGTCGGCGATGTGGAAGGACAAGCTGGTCGCCGCGCCGTTCTGGGCCAACACCCAGCTGCTCTGGTACCGGAAGTCGGTGGCCGAGAAGGCCGGCGTCGACCCGTCGACCCAGGACCTGACCTGGGACCAGATCATCGACGCCGCCAAGCAGACCGACACCACCGTCGAGGTCACCGGCGGCCGCTACGAGGGCTACATGGTGCTGATCAACTCGCTGGTGGCCTCGGCCGGCGGCGAGATCCTGAAGGACCCCGAGGCCGGCAAGGACGCCACGCCCGACCTCGACAGCGCGGCCGGCAAGCAGGCGGCCGAGGTGATCCGCAAGCTGACCCACGACGGCGTGGCCGACCCCCAGATCTCGACCGCGCTGGAGGAGACCGCCCGGGCCGGCTTCCAGGCCGACAACGGCGGCTTCATGATCAACTGGCCCTACGTCTACGGCGCCGCCCTGGCCGCCGTCGAC
This sequence comes from Acidimicrobiales bacterium, assembly GCA_036506715.1. Lineage (GTDB taxonomy): Bacteria > Actinomycetota > Acidimicrobiia > Acidimicrobiales > VFJN01 > ZC4RG19. The sequence continues at coordinate 8,926 of DASXRH010000240.1, read as the reverse complement.
GACGGCTCGCTCGACAAGTCGGTGGTCGACGACATCGGCTGGGCCCGCGTGCCCCGGGTCGACGCCGACCTCGCGAGCGCCCCGGCGCTCGGTGGCATCAACCTCGGCATCGGCGCCTTCAGCAAGCACACCGACCTGGCCCTGAAGGCCGCGGAGTGCATCACCGCCGAGGACAGCCAGAAGGAGTACATGCTCTCGGAGGGCAACCCGGCGGCCAAGTCGGCGGTGTTCGACGACCCCGAGATCCGCGACAAGTTCCCGATGGCCGACCTGATCCGCACCTCGATCGACGGGGCCACGCCCCGGCCGCAGTCGTCGTACTACCCCGACGTCAGCGAGGCCACGGTGCGCGAGTTCCACCCGCCGTCGTCGGTCAACCCCAACTCGACCCCCGAGAAGGCCGACAGCCTCATCGTCAACGTCCTGCAGGGCAAGCAACTGCTGTGAGGTGAGAGGACCGACCACATGGCCACCGTCACCGCCGAGACCGCCCCAGCGACCCCCGCGGCCGCCCCCCGCCACCACCTCTCCGACCGGGCCCGCGACGAGCAACGGCTCGGCTGGTACCTGGTGGCGCCGGCCGTGGTGGTCATGCTGCTCGTCACCGCTTACCCCATGGGCCGCGCCGTCTACCTGTCGCTGTTCAACTACCGCTTGACCGACCCGGCCGCGCGGGAGTTCGTCGGGCTGCGCAACTACGGCGTCGTCCTCACCGACGGCCTGTGGTGGCAGACGGTGTTCACGACGGTGTTCATCACGGTCGTGACCGTGGCGATCGAGCTGGTCATCGGCTTCGCCTTCGCCCTGGTCATGCACCGGATCCTGATCGGGCGGCGCATCGTCCGGACGTCGATCCTCATCCCCTACGGGATCATCACCGTGGTCGCCGCCTACGCCTGGCAGTACGCATTCGCCCTCGACTCGGGCTTCGTGAACCAGTGGTTCAACCTCGGCGACAAGGCCTGGTTCTCGGACCGGTGGTCGGCGCTGTTCGTCATCATCATGGCCGAGGTGTGGAAGACCACCCCGTTCATCTCGCTGCTGCTGCTGGCGGGCCTGTCACAGGTGCCCGAGGAGCTGCAGGAGGCGGCCAAGGTCGACGGCGCCACCATCCGCCAGCGATTCTTCCGGGTGACGGTGCCCAACATGAAGGCGGCGATCATGGTGGCGCTGCTGTTCCGCACGCTCGACGCCTACCGCATCTTCGACACGATCTTCATCATGACCGGCGGAGCGGAGAAGACCGAGAGCGTGTCGTTCCTGACCTACCGCCAGACGATCACCCGGACCGAGCTGGGCCTGGGCTCGGCGGTGTCGGTGCTGCTGTTCCTGTCGGTGGTGCTGATCGCGGTGGGCTTCGTGAAGGGCTTCCGGGTCGACCTGTCCCGGGTGCGGGGCGACTGAGGGAGATGGACCCATGAGCGCACGACGCCGCAGAGTCCTCGGCTGGTCCGTCGCCGGCATCCTCATCATCTTCTACACGATGCTGCCGGTGGTGTGGATCCTGTCGCTCTCGTTCAAGCAGGGCGACGACATCAACAACAAGAAGTTCTTCCCGACCCACTGGACGTGGGACAACTACCGCACGGTGTTCAAGACCGACCTGTTCACCAGCGCGCTGCGCAACTCGCTCGGCATCTCGCTGATCGCCACCGCGATCTCGGTCTCGCTGGCCACCCTGGCTGCCTACGCCATCGCCCGGCTCAACTTCAAGGGCAAGAGGCTGGTGCTGTCGACGGCGCTGGCCATCGCCATCTTCCCGACCATCGCCCTGGTGGGGCCGCTGTTCGACATGTGGCGGTCGCTCGGCATCTACGACACGTGGATCGGGCTGATCATCCCCTACATGTCGTTCACGCTGCCGCTGTCGATCTGGGTGCTGTCGGCCTTCTTCCGGGAGATCCCGTGGGAGATGGAGCAGGCGGCCCAGGTGGACGGGGCCACGGCGTGGCAGGCGTTCCGCAAGGTGATCGTGCCGCTGGCGGCGCCGGGGGTGTTCACGGCTGCCATCCTCACCTTCTTCTTCGCGTGGAACGACTTCGTCTTCGGCATCTCGCTGACCGCGACAGACAGAGCGCGGCCGGTGCCGGCAGCGCTGGCGTTCTTCACCGGCGCCTCGTTCTTCCAGCAGCCGACGGCCGCCATCGCGGCCGCTGCGGTCGTCGTCACCATCCCCGTCATCGCGCTGGTGCTCATCTTCCAGCGCAAGATCGTCGCCGGACTCACCTCCGGCGCCGTCAAGGGCTAGGCGTAGGAGGGATCCCGTCCATGGCCAGCATCCGCCTCGACCACATCGTCAAGACCTTCCCGGGCGCCCCGACGCCCGCCGTCGACGACATCAGCCTCGACATCCCCGAGGGCGAGTTCATGATCCTCGTCGGGCCATCCGGCTGCGGGAAGTCGACCGTGCTGCGCATGATCGTCGGGCTCGAGGACATCACCGACGGCACCGTCACCATCGGCGACCGCGTGGTCAACGACCTCGCACCCCGGGAGCGCAACCTGGCCATGGTCTTCCAGAACTATGCGCTGTACCCCCACCTCACCGTGTACGAGAACATCGCCTTCCCCCTGCGGCTGCGCAAAGCCGACGCTCAGGAGGTGCGCGAGCGGGTCGAGCACGCGGCGATGATGCTCGAGCTCAACGAGCTGCTCGACCGCAAGCCATCGCAGCTCTCGGGCGGCCAGCGCCAGCGGGTGGCGATGGGCCGGGCCCTGGTGCGCGACGCCGACGCCTTCCTGTTCGACGAGCCCCTGTCCAACCTCGACGCCAAGCTCCGGGGCCAGATGCGCACCGAGATCGCCCGCATCCAGGACCGGCTCGGCATCACCACCGTCTACGTGACCCACGACCAGATCGAGGCCATGACCCTCGGCGACCGGGTCGCGGTGTTGCGCCGGGGCTTGCTCCAGCAGGTCGACTCGCCCCGCCAGCTCTACGAGCAGCCGGTCAACCTGTTCGTTGCCGGGTTCATCGGCTCGCCGCCCATGAACTTCATGCCCGCCTCGGTCGAGGACTCGACGCTCAAGCTGCCCATCGGCGAGATCCACCTCAGCCAGAAGGTGCTCGAGGAGGTGGCGGGCCGCGACATCCTCATCGCCGGCATCCGGCCCGAGCACTTCGAGGACGCCCGCTTGCTCGACGACGCCCGCAGGGCCGAGGGTCTCTCGTTCACGGACACGGTCGACGTCATCGAGTGGCTGGGCAGCGAGCAGTACGCCTACATCCCCTTCGAGGCGCCCCCCGAGGTGCGCGAGCCGCTGGCCGAGCTGGCCAACGAGCTCGACAGCGAGCAGATCCGCACCCAGATGGTCGTCACCCTCGACCCCGAGAGCCAGGTCACCGAGGGGTCCGAGGCCGATCTGTGGCTCGACCCCACCCGGATGCACCTGTTCGACCCGGCCACCGGCGAGAACCTCACCCACGGCCACGGGGTCGGCACCCGCACCCTGGCCGACGCCTGACTCTCCAACTGGCGCGCGCCGGTTCGGGGTCACCCGCCGCTCACGGCTTCCAGCTCGTCGGGCACCACGGGGGCGGGGTCGTCCGCGCCGGCCAGCCACCCGTCGGGCAGCGCCACCCGCACGGGGCCCGAGGTCTTGCCCCGGGGGCGGGTGTCGACTCCGGGCTCGACGCCCAGGTCGGGATCGAGGCGGCCCAGCTCGGCGACCAGGGCGTCGACCGTGGCGGTGGCGGTGAGCCGGCGGCGGGCGTCGCCGCCCACGGGGTAGCCGTGGAGGTACCAGCCCACGTGCTTGCGGACGTCGCGCACCGCCACCGGCTCGGTCAGCCACTCGGCCAGCAGCCGGGCGTGGCGGGCCAGGACGCCGGCCACCTCGCCCAGCCGGGGGGCCGCGGGCACCGGCCGACCGGCGAAGGCCAGGGCCAGGTCGCGGAACAGCCACGGCCGACCCAGACACCCCCGGCCCACCACCACGCCGTCGCAGCCCGTGGCGGCCACCATGCGCAGGGCGTCGCCGGCCCGCCAGATGTCGCCGTTGCCCAGCACGGGGACGGCGGCGGGCAGCGCGTCGCGCAAGGCGGCGATGGCGGTCCAGTCGGCCGTGCCCGAGTAGTGCTGGGCCGCCGTGCGGGCGTGGAGGGCCACCGCGGCCGCGCCCTCGCCGGCGGCGATGCGGCCGGCGTCGAGGAAGGTGCGTAAGTGGTCGTCGACGCCGATGCGCAACTTGACCGTGACCGGGACGGCCCCGGCCGCGCCCACCGCGGCGGCCACGATCGACCGGAACAGTGCCCGGTGGACCGGTAGCGCCGCCCCGCCGCCCTTGCGGGTCACCTTGGCCACCGGGCACCCGAAGTTGAGGTCGACGTGGTCGGCGGCCTCCTCGCCCACCAGGTGGCGGACGGCGGCGGCCACCGGCCCGGGGTCGGTGCCGTAGAGCTGGATCGACCGCACCGGCTCGTCGGCGGCGAAGCGGGCCATGCGCAGGGTCTTGTCGTTGCGCTCGGCCAGGCCCCGGGCGGTGATCATCTCGCTGACGAACAACCCGCCCGGCCCGTAGCCCTGGCACAGGCGGCGGAACGGCGCGTTGGTGATGCCGGCCATCGGGGCCAGGACCACCGGGGGGTCGACGGCCAACGGGCCGATGCGGAGCGGGCCGGTCACCGGGCCGGCGCCGCCCACAGGTCGGTGATGGCGATGCCCAGCTCGGCCAGCAGGCGGCGCAGCAGGGGGAGCGACAGCCCGAGCACGTTGCCGTGGTCGCCGTCGAGGCCGTCCACGAAGGGGGCGGCGTAGCCGTCGATCGTGAACCCGCCGGCCACGGCCAGCGGCTCGCCGGTGGCCACGTACGCCGCGATCTCGGCGTCGGTGGCGTGCCCGAACCGCACCGTCGTCTCGGCCACGCCCACGGCCCGGCGGCCGCTGCCCACCTCGACCACCGCGTGGCCGGTGACCAGCGTGCCCGTGGCGCCCCGGTAGCCCCGGGCCCACGCCGCGGCCTGGGCGGGCGAGCCCGGCTTGCCCCGTATCTCCCCGCCGACGGCCAGCACCGAGTCGCACCCGAGCACCAGCGACCCCGGCCCGGGGGCCTCGGCCCCGCCGGCATCGGCCGCGCCCTCCAGCCGGCGGGCCACGGCGTCGGCCTTGCGCTCGGCCAGCGTGCGGGCCACCTCGGGGGCGGGCAGGCCGTCGACGCCGTCCTCGGGCTCGCCCGACACGACGACCACGGGGGCGAACCCGGCGGCGCGCAGGACGCCGAGCCGGGCCGTCGAGGCCGACGCGAGCACGAGGGTGGGAGGCACCGATCAAGGCTGCCACGACCCGGGCGGATCGGCGCAGCCGCGGCGGCGATGGCGGCCACGGCGAGCCCGAACCGGCGCGCGAAGCCTGCGCAGATCGCAGGCAACGCGCGCCAGTTCGTACGACCGCACCGCCGGGCGCCGGTAACCTGCTGGGCGATGGACGTCCCGCCCCCCGACGCTGCAAAGCTGCTCGCCCACTGGATGGAGTGGGAGCGGGGCGAGACGCCGCCCGGCCGGGTCATGAGCAGCCTCAAGACCGGCGGCATGCGCGAGCTGCTGGAGGCGCTGGTGGCCGACTCGTCGCCGGCCGCCGGCCCCGCCTCCCATGGCTGACGACCCGGCGACCACGGCCGACGATCCCAGCACCGAGTGGCCGGTGGCGGCCATGACCACCCGCGAGGCCATCGTCACGGGCGCCCCCGGCTGGCCCCGGCCCGGCGAGCAGCCCGCCCCGCCCACCCGGCCCGTCCCCGCCGGCCGGGGCGGCGACCAGCGCATCCCCCGGCCGTTCAACGCCCGCCCGGGCGGTCCGCCGCCCTGGGCCGACCTGCCGGCCGACCGGCGCCGGCCCACCGTGGCCGACGTGCGGGCCGCGCTCGACGCGCTGGGCCCGGCCCGCCCGTCCCAGCGCGAGCTGATCGACGGGCCCGCCCGCGCGGGCGGCCGCCCCTCTGCGGTGCTGGCCCCCCTCTACGACGACGCCGTGGGGCAGGCCCACGTGGTGCTCACCCGGCGCACATGGGGGCTGCGCACCCACCAGGGCGAGGTCAGCTTCCCCGGCGGGCGCATCGAGCCGGGCGAGTCGGCGGTCGACGGCGCCCGGCGGGAGGCCGAGGAGGAGATCGGCCTCGACCCGGCCGCGGTCGAGATCGTCGGCGAGCTCGACCACCTGGCCACCGTGGCCAGCGGGTCGGTGATCATCCCCTTCGTGGGCGTGCTGCCGGGCCGGCCCACCACCCGGCCCAACCCGCACGAGGTCGAGGCCGTGCTCCACGTCCCGCTGGCCGAGCTGCTCGACCCCGCGGTGTTCCGCGAGGAGCGCTGGACCTTCCCCGGCGGCCGAGAGCAGCCGATCACGTTCTTCGAGCTGGAGGGCGACACCGTGTGGGGCGCCACCGCCGCACTGCTGCGCCTGCTGCTCGGCATCGCCACCGGCACGCTGGGGCGGGGCGACCTCGACCACCCGTAGGCGGCCGGGGCATCACCAGCTGCCGTAGTTGGGGGCTTCCTTGGTGATGGTGATGTCGTGGGGGTGCGACTCGCGCAGCCCGGCGTTGGTGATGCGCACGAACCGGGCGTGGGTCTGCAGGTCGCGCACCGTCGGCGTGCCGCAGTAGCCCATGGCGGCCCGCAGGCCGCCGACCAGCTGGTGGATGACGTTCGACACCGGGCCCTTGTAGGCCACCCGGCCCTCGATGCCCTCTGGGACCAGCTGGTCGGTGTCGACCACGTCGCCCTGGAAGTAGCGGTCCTTGGAGTAGGACCGGGCCTTCATGGCGCCCATCGACCCCATGCCGCGGTACTCCTTGTAGCGCTCCCCCTGGTGCAGCACGACCTCGCCCGGCGACTCGTCCACGCCGGCCAGCAGGCTGCCGAGCATGACCGCGTCGGCCCCCGCGGCCAGCGCCTTGGCGATGTCGCCCGAGGCCTGGATGCCACCGTCGGCGATGATGGTGAGCCCCCGCTGTGCGGCGGCCACGGCGCCGTCGTACACCGCGGTGAGCTGGGGGACGCCCACCCCCGCCACCACCCGGGTGGTGCAGATCGAGCCCGGGCCCACGCCGATCTTGACCCCGTCGGCCCCCGCCCCGGCCAGGGCGTCGACGCCCTCCCCGGTGGCGACGTTGCCGCCGATCACGTCGACGTCGAAGGCCCCCTTGACCTGCTTGACCACGTCGAGCACCGCCTGGCTGTGGCCGTGGGCGGTGTCGACCACCAGCACGTCCACCCCGGCGTCGACCAGCCGCTCGGCGCGCTCGACCGCGTCGGGTCCGACGCCGACGGCGGCACCCACCCGCAGCCGACCCTGCTCGTCCTGGGTGGCGTGGGGGTGGTCGGTCTGCTTCTTGATGTCCTTGACCGTGATGAGCCCCCGGAGCAGGCCGGCATCGTCGACGATGGGCAGCTTCTCGATGCGGTGCTGCCACAGGATGTCCTTGGCCTGCTCGAGGGTGGTGCCGAGCGGGGCCGTGACCAGCGGGGGCCGGCGCATGACGTTCGCGATGGGCTGGTCGACGTCATCGATGAACCGCAGGTCGCGGTTGGTCAGCAGGCCCACCAGGTGGCCGGCGCCGTCGGTGACCGGCACGCCCGAGATGTGGTAGCGCTCCATGACGGCCAGGGCGTCGGTCACCAGGGCATCGGCCGTCAGGGTGACCGGGTCGACGATCATGCCCGACTGGCTGCGCTTGACCTTGTCGACCTCGCCGACCTGGTCGTCGATGCTGAGGTTGCGGTGGATGACGCCGATACCCCCGGCCCGGGCCAGGGCGATGGCGAGGCGGGCCTCGGTCACGGTGTCCATGGCCGCGGAGACGATGGGGATGGCCAGCTCGATGCGGGGCGTGAGGCGGCTGGCCGTCGACACCTCCGCCGGCAGCACCGACGACTCGGCGGGCACCAGCAGCACGTCGTCGAACGTCAGGCCCAGCCTGGCGAACCGGGGCGGCTGGCCGCCGGCCTCGTCGGGAAGCGGACCGGGACCGTTCGCGGCTGCCATGACGGGAGTCTAGTGGCGGTCCCGTCGGGCTCCGAGGACCGCCGATCCGGCCGGATACGGTCGCCGCGTGCCATCGAACTACCACATGACGCCCGACGAGCTGCGACGCTGGGGCCACCAGGTCGTCGACTGGGTGGCCGACTACTGGGCCACGGTCGAGGACCACGCCGTGGTGCCCGACGTGGCCCCCGGCGACGTGCGCTCGTGGCTGCCGCCGGGCCCGCCGGAGGGGCCCGAGGACTTCGCCGCGGTCCTCGCCGACCTCGACCGGGTCGTGCTGCCCGGCACCACCCACTGGCAGCACCCGGGGTTCCACGCGTTCTTCCCCGCGAACACCTCGGGGCCGGCGCTGCTGGCCGACATCGTGTCGTCCGGCCTCGGCACCCAGGGGATGCTGTGGCAGACCGGCCCGGCCTGCACCGAGGTCGAGACACTGGTGCTCGACTGGATGGTCGAGCTGCTGGGGCTGCCCGACCGGTTCCGGTCGTCGGGGGCGGGCGGCGGGGTCATCCAGGACTCGGCCTCGTCGGCCACCCTGTGCGCCCTGGTGGCCGCCCGCGAGCGGTCGCTGGCCGCCGGCGCCCGGCTCGACGACCTGGTCGTCTACGCCTCGACCCAGGCACACTCGGCGCTGGCGAAGGGGGCCCGGGTGGCCGGCCTCCGCCCCGACCAGGTGCGGTCGCTGGCGGTCGACGACGACTTCGCCCTGCGGCCCGACGCCCTGGTGGCCGCCCTGGTCGAGGACCGGGCCGCCGGGCGGGTCCCGTGCCTGGTCATGGCCACCGTCGGCACCACCAGCTCGCTCGCCGTCGACCCGGTGGCCGCCGTGGCGGCGCCGTCGGTGGCGGCCGGCGCCTGGGTCCACGTCGACGCCGCCATGGCCGGCACCGCCGCCGTCTGCCCCGAGCACCGCGACATCCTGGCCGGCGTCGACGCCGTCGACA
>DASXRH010000239.1:0-4130 GCA_036506715.1 Acidimicrobiales bacterium | reverse complement strand
CAGGTCGGATCGAGGCGCCACTCGAGCTGGTTGCGGTCGACCACCAGGGCCCCGGGCAGGGCCCCGTCGCGCTCGCGCAGCTCGACGGGGCGGATGTCGACCACGAGGCCGCCGCCGGCCCGCAGCGCCGCCAGGTCGGCGGGCCCTGGCCGTGGCGCGATCACGGCCCGGGCCCGCGCGAGCAGGCGGTCGATCGCCGCGGTCACGGCTCGCCCCGGCGCCGGGCCGGGTGCAGGACCCGCGCCCCGGCCGCCCGCTGCAGCACAGGGCGCTCGGGGGCCACGGCGGCGGTCTCGACCGGGGCGAGGGTGGCGGCGTCGTAGTAGGTCATGGTGGTGAGGGGCGGCGAGTAGACGTGGAGGCTGGTGGCCGGGGCCGCGGCCCGGTTCACGACGTCGTGCACCGTACCCACGGCCAGGTGGCGCAGGCGGCCGGTCTCCAGCGTCCGCTCGACCGCGCCCCCCACCCGCCGGGGCAGCACCTCGGTCAGCTCGCCCTCGGTCACCGCCACCGCCCCGGCCGACGGGCCGTGGTCGTGGACCTGGACGTGCTGGCCGGTGGTCCAGCCGATCACCCACACCTCGTAGCGCTCGGTGGCGATGAGCCGCACCGGCTGGCGGCCGTCGGGATCGTGGCGCACCACCCCCCGCCACAGCGGGGTGGCGGCGGCGAAGCCGGCGGCGATGTCGGCCAGCACGTGGGCCGCCAGCGGCTGGGCCCCGCACCCGCCGGTCCCGGAGACGCCGGCGCCGGGCGCGCACGGGGGTTCGGGCCGGGCGTCGAGGGCGGGGGCGGCGGGGACGGCGGGGATGGTGGTGGTCACGATGTCTCCGGGTCGGGATTGTCTGTAAAGATGATCGTGTTAGTCAGCTTTCTATCTCAGGCCCGTCCCTCCGCACAAGCCCCCAATTCCCACCTGATCAATGGGTATTGTGCGCTATTGCGTCGGCGGACTAGCCTGTGTATCAATCTCGACTATGCACATCGGAATTACCAGGAACCGGCGCCGGCGCGGCGCGGCGCGCGGGCTGATCCTCCTCCTCACGTTGGGGGTGGTCGTCGCCGCGTGCGGCGGGGACGACGACGACACGGCTGCCTCCGACAACGGCGACAGCGCCGCGGCCGACGCCGCCCCCAGCGGCACGCTGCGGCTCGGCTACTTCCCCAACGTGACCCACGCCCCGGCGATCATCGGCGTCGAGAAGGGCCTGTTCGCCGACGCGCTCGGGTCCGACGTCGACCTCCGGCTGTCCACCTACAACGCTGGCACCGAGGCCGTCGAAGCCCTCTCGACCGGGTCGATCGACGCCACCTTCATCGGGCCCAACCCCGCCATCAACGGCTACGCCGCCTCGCTGGGCGACAACGAGGGGGGCGTGCTGCGCATCGTGGCCGGCACCACCTCGGGCGGGGCCTCGCTCGTCGTCGCGCCCGACATCGCCAGCGCCGCCGACCTCGAGGGCAAGACGCTGGCCACCCCGGCGCTCGGCAACACCCAGGACGTGGCGCTGCGGGCATGGCTCAAGGAGCAGGGCTACACCACCGACGAGACCGGCGGCGGCGACGTCAAGATCACCCCGCAGGAGAACGCCGACACGCTGACCACCTTCCAGGAGGGCCAGATCCAGGGCGCCTGGGTGCCCGAGCCGTGGGCGACCCGCCTCGTGCAGGAGGGCGGCGGCAAGGTGCTGGTCAACGAGGCCGACCTGTGGCCGCAGGGCCAGTTCGTCACCACCCACCTCGTCGTGCGGGCCGACTACCTGAAGGAGCACCCCGCCAACGTCAAGGCGCTGATCGACGGGCTGCTCGACAGCATCGACGTGGCCAACGGCGATGCCGCCACGGCCCAGAAGCTGACCAACGACGGCATCGAGAAGATCACCACCAAGCGCCTGCCCGACGACACGATCGCCGGCGCCTGGGCGAACCTCACCTTCACCCCCGACCCCGTGGCCTCCTCGCTGGAGAAGTCCAAGGACGACGCGGTGGACGTCGGGCTGCTCGACGACGTCGATCTCGACGGCATCTACGACCTGACCATCCTCAACCAGGAGCTGGCCGCGCGCGGCCAACCGGAGGTGAACGGCCTGTGAGCACTCCCACCAGCGTCACCGCGGCGGATCCCGTCCTCGAGGCCCCGGCCGCGGTGACGCTGCGTGGGGTCAGCAAGGTCTACGGCAGCGGCCGCTCGGCGGTCGCCGCGCTCGACCGCATCGACCTCGCCGTCTCCCCCGGCGAGTTCGTGTGCGTGGTCGGCGCCTCGGGCTGCGGCAAGACCACGCTGCTCAACCTGGCCGCCGGGCTCGACGAGCCCACGGGCGGCGAGGTGGCGGTCGACGGCCGGCCCGCCCTCATGTTCCAGGAGGCGGCCCTGTTCCCCTGGCTGACGGTGGCCGGCAACGTCGACCTCGCCCTCAAGCTGCGCCGGGTGCCCCGGACCGCGCGCAAGGCCGAGGTCATGACGCTGCTCGAGACCGTGAGCCTCGAGGACTTCGCCCGGAAGCGCCCCCACGAGCTGTCGGGCGGCATGCGCCAGCGGGTGGCGCTGGCCCGGGCCTTCGCCCAGGACGCCGATGTGCTGCTGATGGACGAGCCGTTCGGCGCCCTCGACGCCATGACCCGCGATGTGCTCCACGACGAGGTCGAGCGGCTGTGGCAGGACCGGGGGCTGACCGTCGTGTTCGTCACGCACAACGTGCGGGAGGCGGCCCGGCTGGCCGACCGCATCGTGGTGCTCACCAGCCGCCCCGGCCGGGTGAGCGAGATCGTGCCGGTGCCGATCGAACGGCCCCGGCGTATCGAGTCCCCCGAGGTCAGCGACCTGTCCGCCCAGGTCATCGACCTGCTCCGCCGGGAGGTGCGCCGCCATGCCGTCGCCCGTTGACACGACCGGCCCCGGGACCAACGGCGACGGCGCCGCGCCCGACTCCGCGCTCGACCACGCCCGCCAGAACCGGCTGGAGAGCGAGCTGGCCGGCCTCGACGCGCTCGAACTGGCCGCCGCCCACCGCCGGTCCCGGCTGGCCCGGGTGTGGTCGGCCACCTGGCCCAAGCTGGCGGCCATCGGCCTCGGCCTGGCCATCTGGCAGGTGGTCGTGTGGTCGGGGTGGAAGCGCGAGTCGCTGCTGCCCGGGCCCCGGGCCGTGTTCGCCGACCTGTGGGACTCGATCCAGGACGGCACGCTGCCCGACGCCGCCGCCCGCACCATGAGCCTGGCGGTGCGGGGCTACCTGCTGTCGGTGCTCATCGGCACGGTGGTGGGCGTGCTCGTCGCCCGCAACCGCGTCCTGCGCTCGGCGGTGGGCTCGCTCATCACCGGCATCCAGACGATGCCGTCGGTGGCGTGGGTGCCGTGGTCCATCCTGCTGTTCGGGCTGTCCGACGGGGCCATCTTCTTCGTGGTCGTGCTGGGCACGGTGCCCGCCGTGGCCAACGGGCTGATCACCGGGGCCGACCAGATCCCGCCGGTGCTGCTGCGGGCCGGGCGGGTGCTCGGTGCCCGGGGCTGGCGGTCGATCCGCCACGTGGTTCTGCCGGCCTCGCTGCCCGGTTTCGTGGGCGGGCTCAAGCAGGGCTGGGCGTTCGCGTGGCGCAGCCTGATGGCCGGCGAGATCATCGTCACCGTGGCCGGCGAGCCCAAGCTGGGGTTCCTGCTGCAGAACAACCGCACGCTGCGGGACTCGGCCGGCGTGATGGCGATCATGCTGGTGATCCTGTTCATCGGCATCCTGGTCGACGCCCTGGTCTTCGCCAACCTCGAGCGGCTGGTGGCGCGGCGGTGGGGCCTGTCGGGCCCGGTGCGGTGACGGCCGCGCCGCCGCGGAGCTGACGCCGTGCGGGTGACCGCCCGGCTGGCCTACGGGCTCGGGGCCCTCGTCGACCTCGCCGCCGCCGGGCGGCCGGTGAAGGGCGTGGCCCTGGCCGGCCGCTACGGGGTGTCGGTGGGGTTCCTGGAGAACATCCTGGCCGAGCTGCGGCGGGCCGGGTTCGTGCAGTCGAAGCGGGGCGGGCAGGGCGGCTACTGGCTGGCCCGGCCGGCCACCGAGATCACCGTGGCCGATGTCATGCGGGCGCTCGACGGCGGCCGGGTCGAGGCCGACGCCGCCACCCACGACGGCCTGGCCTCGGTG
>DASXRH010000238.1:0-8185 GCA_036506715.1 Acidimicrobiales bacterium | reverse complement strand
CGGGTCGAGCACGTCGGCGATGCGGGGCACGCCGGCCAGGGCCGCCCTGGTCTCGGGCTGCTTCGAGTCGAGCACCCGCAGCGGGTGGTCGTCGATCTTGGCCCGGTCGTCGTCGGCCAGGTCGGCGGCCCGGGGCCGCAGCCAGTCCTGCAGGACCCGCCCGTAGGCGACCCGGTCGGCGGGGGTGCCCATGGTGTTGAGCAGCAGCCGCCACCGGGTCAGCCCGAGGGCGCGGAGGTAGGCCGCGCCGAGCGCGATGACCTCGACGTCGACGTCGGGGTCGGCGGCCCCGATGACCTCGACGTCGACCTGGTGGTGCTGGCGCAGCCGGCCGGCCTGGGGGCGCTCGTAGCGGAACGCCGGGGTGACGCACCACACCTTCCAGGGCGTGGGCGGCCGGTGCTGCACGAAGGCCCGGGCCACCGAGGCGGTCGCCTCGGGGCGCAGCGCGAGGTGGCGGTTGCCCTTGTCGTGGAAGTCGTACATCTCCTTGCGCACGACCTCGGTCCCGGCCCCGAGGCGCTGGAAGACCCCGAGGTCCTCGAACAGGGGCCCGAGCACCAGCCCGTAGCCGAAGCGCCCGGCCACACCGGCGAACGCCGCCACCAGGGCCTGCCAGCGGGCGGAGGCGGGGGGCAGCACATCCTGGGTGCCGATGGGGGCGCGGAACGTCTCGGGCATGACGGGCCGAGGCTACCGCCGCCCCGCCGCGGGCCGAACCGCGTTGGCGTCGCGGCTCAGGCCGGGGTGGGCTCGGCGACGGCCGCCGGGGCCACCTCGGCCGCCGGCCGCCGCACGCGGCCGACCAGGGCGTCGAGCGCGACGGCCGCCAGCAGCACCAGCGCCGGCTCGGCCGGGGCCCGGAACCGGGTCGACCCGTAGAACAGCAGCACGGTGATGGCCACGTTGAGGACGGCGCTGGTGAGGGGGAACGAGGGGACCCGCCGCCGGCGCAGGATCACCGTGCCGGCGACGGCGGCGACGGCCACGGCGTAGAACGACCACACCCCGGCCCGGGAGGCGTCGATGGGCCGGGCGTCGGCGAAGTAGTCGGCGTTGACCTGGTCGTCGACGTGGCCGAGGGCGAAGGTGCGGGTGAACCGGGCCACCAGCACGGCCGGCACCCGGTCGCGGTGTGCGTCGACGTAGTCGAGCGCCTTCTGCCGGCTGACCCGGTCGAGCACCGAGCGGTCGCGGTCGCCCCACTGGGTGGCGCATTGCACCGACCACGACCCGAGGGCGGGCCCGAAGTAGGTCTGGTCGCAGTTGGCGGCCTCGAGCGTGGGGCCCGCCTGGGTCGACAGCGTGGCCGGCTCCTCGAAGCGGGCCAGGTTGTAGAGCACCCACGGGGCGATGACCAGGGCCGTCGCCGCGCCCGCCAGCCCCAGCCGCCCGAGCCGTGGCCGCCACCCCGCCAGCCGCGGCGCCCACAGCGCCAGCGGCAGGGCGAGAAGCGCCACCAGCATCAGCGCCTCGGCCCGGGCCAGCGTGGCCAGGCCGATGGCGGCCCCGGCCACCGCGAACCGGGCCGGCGAGGGCCGGTCCCAGGCCCGGTAGGCCGTGAGAATGACGACGACACCGCACAGCAGCGCCAGCGTCTCGGACATGAGAGCGGCGTCGTTGAGCCAGATGCACGGGTAGATCGCCCCGACGCCGGCGGCGATCAGGCCGGCGCGATCGCCGGCGATGCGCCGGCCGGTGACGCCGAGGAGAGCGACGGTGGCCACGCCCAGCAGGCAGGTGACGATCTGGTGGGTGAGGATCGTGTCCAGCCCCACCAGCGACGCGGCGGCCAGGACCACGAGGTAGCCGGGCGGGTGGTCGGCGCCGGGGATCGTGACGCCCTTGTCGTAGGCGTAGGGGTGCACGAACCCCTTGCCGTCGGCCAGCAGGTTGGCGCCCCGGTGGTAGTAGTAGGCGTCGCCGCCGATGGTCTCGACGTGCTGCCAGCCGAGCGTGTAGCCCACCCGCACGCCGAGGGCCACGACGCAGATGCCCAGGAGCACCAGCCACCAGGTGCGGCTGGGCCGCCCCCGGGACTCGCCGCCCCCGCCGTCGCCGTCGGCCGCCTCGGGCTGCGGCGCGGGCGCCGCCGGCGGCCCGGACGCCGGGCCTGCGTCGCCGGCGGCCTCGTCGCCGGGCACGGTGTCGTCGCTCACCGCCAGGTCGGGCACTCCCCCTCCAGCCACCGAGCGAGACTACCGAAGTCCGCGGGGCCGCCCGGAACCGCGGGGTCAGAGTGGCGTCACGTACGCGCCTGAGATCCCGCCGTCCACCAGGAACGTCGACGCGGTGACGAACGCGGCGTCGTCGCTGGCCAGGAAGGCGACGGCCCCGGCGATCTCCTCGGGCTCGGCGAAGCGGCCCATGGGCACGTGGACCAGGCGGCGGGCCGCCCGCTCGGGGTCCTTGGCGAACAGCTCGCGCAGCAGCGGCGTGTTCACCGGCCCCGGGCACAGGGCGTTGACGCGGATGCCCTCCCGGGCGAACTGCACGCCCAGCTCCCGGCTCATGGCCAGCACCCCGCCCTTCGACGCCGTGTAGGCGATCTGCGACGTGGCCGCCCCCATCACCGCCACGAACGACGCGGTGTTGATGATCGAGCCCCGGCCCTGGCGCTGCATGTGGGGGATGGCGTGCCGGCAGCACAGGAAGACCGAGGTGAGGTTGACCTCCTGGACCCGGCGCCACACGTCGAGGTCGGTGACCAGCAGCGAGTCGTCCTCGGGGGGCGAGATCCCCGCATTGTTGAAGGCCACGTCGACGGCGCCGTAGGTGTCGGCCGCCGCGGCGAACAGGGCCGCCACCTGGTCGTCGACCGCCACGTCGACGGGGACGAACAGGCCGCCCACCTCGGCAGCCGCCGCCGCGCCGGCCGCCTCGTCCACGTCGCCCACCACCACCCGGGCGCCCTCGGCCGCCATCCGCCGCGCCGAGGCCAGCCCGATGCCGCTGCCCCCGCCGGTGACGACCACGACCCGATCCTGCAAGCGGCCCACGACCGCCTCCCCCTGCTCAGCCATCGGCGCCGGGCAGTTCGGTGGCGACGAACACGTTCTTGACCTCGGTGAACGCGTCGAGCGCGTCGGGTCCCAGCTCCCGACCGAGGCCCGACCGCTTGAACCCGCCGAACGGGGTCCAGTACCGCACCGAGGCGTGCGAGTTGACCGACAGGTTGCCGCTCTCGACCCCCCGGGCGACCCGCAACGCCCGGCCCAGGTTCTCGGTCCAGATCGAGCCCGACAGCCCGTAGGGCGTGTCGTTGGCCAGCCGGACCGCCTCGGACTCGTCGGCGAAGGGTACGACCGCCACCACCGGGCCGAACACCTCCTCGGTGAACACCGGGTCGCCCGCC
Source organism: Acidimicrobiales bacterium (assembly GCA_036506715.1). GTDB lineage: Bacteria > Actinomycetota > Acidimicrobiia > Acidimicrobiales > VFJN01 > ZC4RG19. The sequence goes on along the minus strand of DASXRH010000238.1, from coordinate 4,830 downwards.
CCCACCGGGGCGAGCACGGTGGGCGGGAACCAGTAGCCGGGCCCGGCCGGCGCCTCACCCCGGATCGCCACCGGCGCCCCGTCGGGCACGAACGAGGCCACCCGGTCGCGCTGGCCGGCCGAGATGAGCGGCCCCATCTCGGTGGTCGGCAGCGCCGGGTCGCCGACCCGCACCGCCCGCACCGCCGTCTCCAGCAGCGCCATGAACCGGTCGTACACCGACCGCTCGACCAGGATGCGGGACCGGGCGCAGCAGTCCTGGCCGGCGTTGTCGAACACCGCCGACGGCGCGCTGGCCGCCGCCCGCTCCAGGTCGGCGTCGGCGAACACGATGTTGGCGCTCTTGCCTCCCAGCTCGAGCGTCACCCGCTTCACGTGCTCGGCGCAGCCGGCCATGATCCGCCGGCCCACCTCGGTCGAGCCGGTGAACACGATCTTGCCCACACCGGGGTGGTCGACCAGCCGCTGGCCCACGACCGACCCCTCCCCCGCCACCACCTGGAACACGTCGGGGGGCAGGCCCGCCTCCCGCCCCAGCTCGCCGAGGCGCAGCGCGGTCAGCGGCGTGAGGGTGGCCGGCTTGAGCACCACCGCGTTGCCGGCCGCCAGCGCCGGGGCGAACCCCCACGAGGCGATGGGCATGGGGAAGTTCCAGGGCACGATCACGCCCACCACGCCGATCGGCTCGCGGAAGGTGACGTCGATCCCGCCCGGGACCGGGATCTGCCGGCCGAACAGCCGCTCCGGCGCCGCCGAGTAGTAGTGGAGGACGTCGCGGACGTTGCCGGCCTCCCACCGGGCGTTGCCGATGGTGTGGCCGGCGTTGGCCACCTCCAGGGCGGCCAGGTGCTCGACATCGGCGTCGACCGCCTCCGCGAACCGCCGCAGCAGGCGGGCCCGGTCGGCGGGAGCGACCGCCCGCCAGGCGGGGGCGGCGGCCCGGGCCCGGGCCACGGCCTCGTCGGTGGCCTCGGCCGAGGTGTTGGGGACCTGCGCCACCACGGCCTCGGTGGCGGGATTGCGGATCGTGGCGGCTCCCGGCGCCCCGGGGCTCACGGCGCCTCTCCGGAGGCCGCCGCCACCAGCGCGCGGAACAGCCGGGGGTCGTCGCCGTCCTCGGGGTGCCACTGCACGGCGACGGCGAACCGCCGGCCCGGGACCACCGCCGCCTCGATGGTGCCGTCGTCGGCCCAGCCCACGGCCTCGATCCCCTCCCCCAGCCGGCGGATGGCCTGGTGGTGGTAGCACGGCACCTTGACCTCGGCACCGAGGATCGACGCCAGCGGCGAGCCCGGGGCCAGCCGCACACGGGTGGCGCCGAGCACCGCCGGCTCGGGCTGGTGGCCCGGGTGGCCGACCACGTCGGGCAGGTGCTGGTCGAGCGAGCCGCCACGGGCCACGTTGAGCACCTGGGCACCGCGGCAGATGGCCAGCAGCGGCAGGTCGCGGTCGAGGGCGGCGGCCACCAACGCCACCTCCCAGCCGTCGCGGTCGGGCCGGGGGTCCTGGGTGGCGGGACGCCGCTCGGCGCCGTACCGGCCGGGGTCCACGTCGGCGCCGCCGGTGAGGATCAGGGCGTCGAGCCCGGCCACGACCCGAGCGGCGGCGCCGGGGGCGGCCGGGGGCAGCAGGACCGGGACGCCGCCGGCATCGGCCACCGCCGCGACGTACGACGCCGGCAGCAGCGCCGCCGGGCGATCCCACACCCCCCAGCGGGCCCGCTCGACATAGGTCGGCAGCCCGACCAGCGGTGCGGGCGCGACCCGGCCGTCAGAGGCGCTCGAAGCCACGGCGGCGCTCCCAGTCGGTGACGGCGGCATCGAACGCAGCCTGCTCGACGCGGGCCGCGTTCAGGTAATGGGCCACCACCTCGTCGCCGAAGGCGGACCGGGCCACCTTGGACTCGCCGAAGGCCAGCGCCGCGTCCCGCAGGGTGGCCGGCACCCGGCCCCGGTCCGACAGGTAGGCGTTGCCCGCGAACTCGGGTTCGAGCGGCAGCTCGTTCTCGATGCCGTGGAGGCCGGCCGCCACCATCGCCGCGACGGCCAGGTACGGGTTGACGTCGCCGCCGGGCACCCGGTTCTCGACCCGCAGGCCGTGGCCGTGGCCGACGACCCGCAGCGCGCAGGTGCGGTTGTCCAGGCCCCAGGCGATGGCGGTCGGGGCGAAGCTGCCGTCGACGTAGCGCTTGTAGGAGTTGATGTTGGGCGCCGCCAGCAGGGTCAGCTCGTGCAGGCAGGCCAGCTGGCCGGCCACGAAGTGCTCCATCAGCGGCGAGAAGCCGTGGGCGCCGTCGCCGGCCAGCACGGCCTCGCCGTCGGGCGAGCGCACGCTCAGGTGGATGTGGCACGAGTTGCCCTCGCGCTCGTCGTACTTGGCCATGAACGTGAGGCTCATGCCCTCCTGGGCGGCGATCTCCTTGGCCCCTGCCTTGTAGAGGACGTGGTTGTCGCACGTGGTCATGGCCTCGGCGTAGCGGAAGGCGATCTCGTGCTGGCCCAGGTTGCACTCGCCCTTGGCCGACTCGACGAACATCCCGGCCCCCGCCATGCCGTTGCGGATGCGGCGCAGCAGCCCCTCGATGCGGGCCGTGCCCGTCAGCGAGTAGTCGACGTTGTACTGGTTGGCCGGCTCCAGGCCCCGGTAGCCCGAGGCCCAGGCCGACTCGAACGTGTCGCGGAACACGATGAGCTCGAGCTCGGTGCCCGCATAGGCCACCAGCCCGGCGTCGGCCAGCCGGTCGAGCTGACGGCGCAGGATCTGGCGGGGCGAGGCGGCGACCGGGGTGCCGTCCTCCCACTCGATGTCGCACTGGACCATGGCCGTGCCCTCGTGCCAGGGCACGAGCCGCAGCGTGGCCAGGTCGGGGCGCAGCACGAAGTCGCCGTAGCCCTTGTCCCACGACGACATGGCGTAGCCGTCGACCGTGTTCATCTCGACGTCGACGGCCAGCAGGTAGTTGCAGGCCTCGGCCGCGTGGGGCACGACCTCGTCGAGGAAGTAGCGCACGTGGCAGCGCTTGCCCTGCAGCCTCCCCTGCATGTCGGCCATGGCCAGCAGCACCGTGTCGATGCTGCCGGCCTCGGCCAGCTCCTTCAGCCGCGCGATGGTGAGCGGTGCCTCGGCTGCGGTTGCCATGCGTTCAGACCGACTCCAGGTCCGCTTCGATGGCCGCCAGCTCCTCCGGCGTGCCCTGGACCTTCGGCCCAGTGAACCAGCGGCGGGCCGAGACCACCCACCAGATCCCGGCGAAGCCGAGCACGGCCAGCACCGCCACCGGCGTGTAGTTGAACGTGTTGCGGGTGATGGGGTTCACCGTCGGCAGCATGAACAGCACGGTGATGAACGCCACCCAGATGACCGCCAGGGTGCCGACGAGCCGGCTCCAGCGGCCGAGGTTCCACGGACCGGCCTGGAACTCCTCGCCCTGGCGCAGCCGCAGGAAGGTCGGGAGCACGTAGGCGATGTACAGGCCGATGACCGCGATCGAGGTCACGGCGGCGTAGGCGGTGACGTTCCACAGGTAGGGCAGGCCCAGCAGGAACGCCCCCACGGCGGCCAGCCAGATGGCGTTGGTGGGCGTGCGGGTCCGCCGGTTGAGCCGGTGCCAGAAGCTCGACGCCGGCAGCGCACCGTCCCTGGCGAAGGCGTACACCATCCGGGAGTTGGCGGTGACCGACGACATCCCGCAGAAGAACTGGGCGCCGACCACGATGACCAGCAGCAGCTTGCCCCCGGTCTCGCCGATGGCGTCGATGAAGATCTGCGCCGGCGGGACGCCGGTGGCGCTGTTCAGAGCGCCGCCGTAGGACTGGATGGCGTAGGTCACGCCGATGAGCAGCACCCAGCCGGCGACGAGGGACACCGCGATCGACATCACGATGCCCCTCGGGCCCGAGATGGCGGCGTCGTGGGTCTCCTCGGTCATGTGGGCTGAGGCGTCGTAGCCGGTGAAGGTGTACTGGGCCAGCAACAGGCCGAGCATCGCGACGTAGAACGACGAGCCCCAGCCGGTGTTGTTCACGAACTTGGTGAACACGAAGTCGGCCGACTGGTGGTGGTCGGGCAGGATGACCAGCGCCCCGACGATGACGGTCACGCCGAGGATGTGCCACCACACGCTGATGTCGTTGAGCCGGGCCACCAGCCGCACGCCGAACGTGTTGAGCAGGCCGTGGGCCACGAGGATCAGGCCGAACAGGAAGATCGTGTGCCCCGGCGTGGCCGTGAAGTCGAACTGCAGGTCGAGGAGGGCGTTGAGGAAGAAGGCGGCGCCGAAGTCGATGCCGGCCGTCACCGCCACCTGGCCCAGGAAGTTGAACCAGCCGGTGAACCACGACCAGGCGGCGGCGTTGCGGCGGGGCGCCAGCTTGGCCGACCAGTAGTACAGGCCACCGGCCGTGGGGTAGCTGGAGCACACCTCGGCCATGGCCAGGCCCACCATGAGCACGAACAGGCCGACGAGCGGCCAGCCGATGTTCATGTCGATGGGGCCGCCGGTGTTCATCCCGTATCCGTAGAGGGTGAGACAGCCGGAGAGGATCGAGATGATGGTGAACGAGACGGCGAAGTTCGAGAAGGTCGACATCCTGCGGCGGAGCTCCTGCGCGTAGCCGAGCCTGTGGAGAGTCTCGACGTCTGCAGAACGACTTCCCACGCTCATGCTCATCCCCCTCTGGCGCCTCACCGCGGTGTGCGCTGACGGACCGTACGATCGGAATGTTGCGGCGAAGCTAACAGGGGCTAGGATCGTTGTCAAGGATGGTCCGAATGGCGGTGCCATGGGTCGGAATGTAACGAACGTCACAGGGCACGAACCGACCGTCGGCGA
>DASXRH010000237.1:0-4472 GCA_036506715.1 Acidimicrobiales bacterium | reverse complement strand
GGGGTCACATCAGGATCTCCACCGTGTCGCCGTCGGTGAGCGGGTGGGCGGGGCCGACCTGCTGGCCGGGGAAGCGGGCGGACGGTCCCCACAGCCGGGCGCCCCGGCACCGGGCGCCGACGTCGTGATGGATGGTGTCGGCCACGGCGGCCACCGTCACCGGGGGCGCGAGGGCCACGGGTTCGGGGTCGGGCGCGCCGGCCCCGGCACGGCGCAGGTGGACCCGGACCAGGCCCGTCAGCGACCACACCGCCTCCCGGAACCGGTCCAGGCTCGGGTCGTCGAGCACCGACACCTCGACCACCGGCAGTTCGCCCAGGGCCCGGCGCAGCGCGGCGGCGGCGCCGGGGGCGGCGTCATCCGCCTTCGTCGCCGCCACCAGCGTCGGGAGGTCGATCCCCGCGGCCGCCAGCTCCGCCCGCAGCGACGCCAGGACCGTGACCGGTTGTCCGAGGTCATGGCACAGGACCATGGCGTCGGCCGTCCGCACGACGCCGAGCAGCGCCCGGCCCCCGCCCCGGCCCTCGCTGGCCCCGGTGATGAGCCCGGGGATCTCGACGAGCTGCACCAGAACGCCCCCGGCCCGGGTCACGGCGGGCATCGGGCGGGTCGTGGTGAAGGCGTAGTCGCCCGTCTTGATCTGCACGTCCGCCAGAGCCTGCAGAAGGCTCGACTTGCCGGCGTTGGGTGGCCCGACCAGGGCGATCTGGGCCGCGCCCTGGCGCCGCACCGCGATCGAGTCGCGGTGGGTGGCCCCGCTGCGCTTCTCGGTCTCGCCCACCTGGGCGGTCACCCACTTGCGCAGGTCGGCGTACGGTCCGTTGCGGTAGTCCGGCAGCTCGGCCAGGATCGCCCGCAGCTCCCGGGTCCGGGCGCTGCCCTCCTTGCCGACGAGTCGGCGCTTGACGACCTGGCGAAAGGTCCGATGCGGCATCGGCATCGCGACGCTCCTCCTCACCTCGGGGCAGGAGCTGCGCGACATCGGCACCCCGGATCTGGGGCGGGCCGCGCCGTGTCTCCCGCCGCTTCCTTCGACGCATGCGGGGAAGCGGCGGGGTCAGCCGTTGAGCTTCGTCACCTTCGATCGCCAGGCCATCTCGGCGGCCTGGCCGCGCCGGGGCACGGACATGCGGTGACCGTACCGGACCGTCCCGCCGGGCCGGCCAGGGTTTTCCCGACTGCCGGCGGGCATCCGCGCCGGCGACCGCTCCGAATGACGGCCATGAACCTCGGAGCGCCTGAACTGATGATCGTCCTCCTCGTCGTCCTCGTGCTGTTCGGCGGGAGCAAGCTGCCCAAGCTGGCCCGCTCGGTGGGCGAGGCCCAGCGCGAGTTCCGTAGCGGCATGCAGCAGGGTTTCAAGCAGGACGACGAGCCCAGCGACGCGTCGTAGCCGCGTCGACCGCCGCCGGCGGGCGCGATCGGGCAGGCTGGCGCCATGACCGACGGGATGACCGCCCAGACGATCACGATCACCGGCCACGGCGGCGACGAGATCGAGGCGTACCTGGCCCACCCGCTCGACCGGGCCGACCAGCCGGGTGTGGTGGTCCTCCACCACATGCCCGGCTTCGACCGGGCGTCGAAGGAGATCGTGCGCACGTTCGCCGTGTACGGCTACGCGGCGCTGATGCCCAACCTCCACCACCGCTACGCGCCGGGGGCCACGGCGACCGACGCCGCCGCCGCGGCCCGGGACGCCGGGGGCGTGCCCGACGAGCAGTGCCTGGGCGACGCCCAGGGGGCGATCGACGTGCTGCGGGCCCGTCCCGGGGCCAATGGCCGGGTGGGCGTGATCGGCTACTGCTCGGGTGGCCGCCAGGCGTTCCTGGTGGCCTGCACGCTCGACGTCGACGCCGCCGTCGACTGCTACGGCGGACGGGCCGACATCGACCTCGCCCCCGGGTTGCGGTGCCCGCTGCTGGGCCTGTTCGGCGCCGACGACCGCAGCCCGTCACCAGACGACGTGGCGGCCATGGCCACGGCGCTCGACGCCGCGGGCAAGACCTACGACTTCCACTCCTACGAGGGCGCCGGCCACGCGTTCTTCTCGGTCGACCGCCCGTCGTACCGGCTCGACGCGGCCAAGGACGGGTGGAAGCGGATCTGGACGTTCTTCGGCGAGCACCTGACGGGAGCCTGAGCGATGTGCACCTACGTGACGACGACGACCGAGGTCGGCGGCAGCGGCTATGGCCGCGACGGCTGGTTCCCGGTCGACCGGGCGGTCGTGTACTTCGACCACCCCCAGGACGCCCCCATCGACCACGCGCTGTGCATCGACGTGTGGGGCGGGACCGAGCGGGTGGCCGTCGAGCTCGACGCCGCCGCGGCCCGGCGGCTGGCCCAGGCCATCCTCGCCACCCTCGACCACGACGAGGTGCGGCCCCTGCTCTGACGCCCGCGGTCGATCACCCGGTGTCGTGGTCGGCGGGGGCGGGGCCGGGCATGCGCTCGGGGAGGAGGAGCACGGCGCCGGCCAGGAAGGCGAGGGCGCCCAGGAAGGTGCCGAGGTTCATGAGCGTGACGTTCCGGGGCTGGTCGGACTCGGGCACCACGTAGGACGCCACCGCAGAGGCCCCGAACGCCACCGAGCCGCCCAGGTTCAGCGCGGCGATGAGCCAGGCCAGGCTGCGGGGCCGCCACGACCACAGGCCGTGGCTGACGGCGCCCCAGGCCAGCCCGCTGGCCACCAGGAAGCAGATCGACCCCCGCCAGTCGGGGGTCCACACCAACTTGTCTTCCTGCGCGGCCGACAGGTGGTCAGCCATGGCGTCGTAGGTGCTGACGTTGAAGAACAGGGTGCCAGCCAGTTGCACCAGGCCCGCCCACCAGTCGAGGCGGTCGCTGCGGTCGGTGGCCAGGACGGCCAGGGTGGCGGCGGTGGTGAAGAACAGCGAGCCGACGAAGTAGGTCACGCCGTCGGCGCCCACCCCCACGGCGTCGACGTAGCGGGGGGCGGCGCCGAGGGCGAAGCACACGGACCCCGCGGCGAACAGCACCCCGGTCCACCAGCCCACGTCGGTCGGTGCCCACCAGGTCGACCCCGGGTGCGCCGCCAGCGCGCTCGTCCGCTCGGCGTCCATGCCGGGCCAGCCTCGACCGGACCCGGTGGTGGCGCATCGCCCCTGGGGGGTGAGGCGAGCCGGAACCACGCCGGGCACTGCGCGCGGCGGCCGGGTGATGTCGCCGCCGGCACACCCCCGCCGGGCTGAGGCGGCGAGGTGAGCCGCGCGCGGGGTGGGCACACTTGTCGGGTGAGCGAGCGGAGCGAGCGAACCATGAGCACAGTGCGGTACTCGGCACGCAGTGCCGATCGCTCACTGCGTGCAGCCCGAAGGGTGCACCAGTGAGCGACCCCCCGGTCGATGACAGCGAGAGCATGCGCACGGTCATCGTCGCTCTACTGGCCAACGGCGGCATCGCCCTGGCGAAGGGCGTGGCGGCGGTCATCACGCGGTCCAGCGCCATGTTCGCCGAGACCGTCCACTCGGTGGCCGACACCGGCAACGAGGTGCTGCTGCTGGTGGCCCACCACCGCGGCCGGCGCCGAGCCGTCCCGGGGCGGCTGAGCCGGGGGCGGGAGGCCTACTTCTGGGCGCTGCTGGCCGCCGTGGGCGTGTTCGTGGTCGGCGCCGTGATCGCCATCTTCCAGGGCATCCACGAGTTGCTCCAGCCCGTGGAGGCCACCTCGTTCGTCGTCGCCTACGTGGTGCTGGTGGTGGCGTTCGTGCTCGAGGCCATCTCGTTCTCCCAGGCGTCGCGCCAGCTCCAGGGAGAGGCGGCCCGGCTGGACCGGGGGCTGCTCGAGCACGTGCGGCTGACCTCCGACCCCACCACCCGGGCGGTGTTCGCCGAGGACGCCGCCGCCATGGTCGGCAACGTGCTGGCCTTGGTGGGCATCGCCCTCCACCAGATCACGGGGTCGGTGGTGCCCGACGCCCTGGCCTCGATCGCCATCGGCCTGGTGCTGGCGGCGGTGGCCGCGTTCCTGGTCGAACGCAACCGCGACTTCCTGGTGGGCGAGGAGGTGGCGCCCGCCGGCAAGCAGCGCATCGCCGATGTGTTGCTGGCCTGGCCGGGCGTGGTGGGCGTGCGCGACCTGGTGGTGACCTTCACCGGGCCGGGCGAGGTGTGGGTGGTGGCCCGGGTCGACGTCGACGACAGCCTGACCGGGGCCGAGGTCGAGGAGCTGGTGGCCGGCATCGAGCGCGAGCTCATCGCCCGCGACGACGCCATAACCCGGGTCGACGTGGTGCCGGTCGGCCAGGCGCCGCCGGCCCAGGAGGCGGGTTAGACATCCCCGGGCTGGTCGCTGTCGAGCGCTGAGCGTGATGCGCGGTGACACGCGGTGGTGGTCGGGGATGCCGTGTCGGAGGCAGCCGTGCACGGCGGCGCCACGAAAAGCTCCGAAGACCCTCGTGCTGATGCGTCCGGCTTTGTAGCCTGCTCCGCCATGGGCCCGGGCGGGA
>DASXRH010000236.1:0-6405 GCA_036506715.1 Acidimicrobiales bacterium | reverse complement strand
AGGACGAGCCGGGTGGGGAGGTCGTCCTCGCCCAGCACGATCTCGAACTGACCGTCGGGTAGGGGCCGGCCCACCTGCTCGACCAGGGCGTCGGGCGCGGAGCGGGTGGCCCGCAGCCGCAGGCCGGAGCCGCCGTCGTCCACCACCTCGGCGTCCTCGAAGGCCCCGAACGCGTCGACGAACCCCGTCGGCAGCGCCACGGGCGCCCCCTCGCCGCCGCCGCCCGGCGCGGCCATGCCGCCCAGGTAGTCGGCGGCCAGCATCGGGATCAGCCAGCTGTCGTCGGAGAACGCGTCGTCCAGGAACTCGTCCTCGACGCCCGCCGGGGCAGACGCCCACCCGCCGAGCGACACGATCTCGTCGCCGGTCGGCAGATCGACCGGGAGCAGCACCCAGGGCTCGGCGGCCAGGCCGGCGGCGTCCTCGGCGCCGCGGGTGTAGATCTGCCCGCCCACCCCGACGGCCTCGTCGACCCAGTCGCCGGCGTCGGCGGTCTCCCGCCAGTCGTCGCCGGCCACCTCGGACTCGGTCACCGCCCGGTAGGACGAATCGCTGCCGGCGCCGCCGGGCTCGCCGGTGAACGTGCGGTCCTCGGCGATGGCCCGCACCCGGTAGGTGCCGGCCTCGGCCATCGCCGCCCGGGCCCGGGCCAGCGCCTCGGCCGCGTCGGGCCCGCCGCCGCTGCGGGCCACCAGCGCGGCCGCGGCGACCACCCCGACCACGACGACCGCCAGCACGGCCCACAGCGGGCCCCGGCCCCGGCGCCGCTGGTCGCCCTCGGGGCGCGGCTCGGCCACCTCGATCGGCTGGTCGTCCGTCACCGTGCCCCCTACATCCGCCGGTGCCCCGGAGCCGCAGCGTAGATGGTCACCCGCCGTGGCGCAGGACGATCTTGCCCAGCTGCTCGCCCCGGGCCAGGCGGGCCAGCGCCGCCGGGTAGTCCGCCCGGCCGACCACCTCGTCGACCTGGACCGGCAGGCCCGTGGCCACCAGGTCGGTCACCTGGGCGAACTCGGGGTACGAGCCCATGGTCGAGCCGATGATCTCGATCTGCTTGAAGAACAGCCGCGGCAGGTTCAGCTCCACAGATTGGCCCGAGGTCCCCCCGCACACCACCAGCCGGCCCCCCGGCCGCAGGGCCCGGACGGAGCGCTCCCAGGTGGCGGGGCCCACGCTCTCGACCACGACGTCGACCCGCACGGGCCAGTCGGCCCCGGAGTCGAACGCGTCGGCCGCCCCCGCCTCGACCGCCCGCCGCCGTTTGGCCTCGTCGCGGGAGGTGGCGTACACGGTGGCGCCGAGGCGCAGCGCCAGGGCCAGCGCGGCCGCGCTCACGCCCCCGCCGATGCCCACGATCAACACCGACTCCCCCGCCGTCACCCGGGCCCGGCGCAGCATCCGCCAGGCGGTGAGGGTGGCCAGCGGGTAGGCGGCGCACTCCTCCCACGAGCGGCCGGCCGGGCGGGGTACGACGTTGCGGGCCGGCACCACCACCCGGTCGGCGTGGCCGCCCCAGCGCTGCTCGCCCACGATCTGGAACCCGGCCCCCAGCGGCGAGTCGACGCCCAGCGCCACCACCGCCTCGACCGGCGACACCGCCGGGTTGACCACCACCTCGTCGCCGGGGGCGACGCCGGCCACCCCGTCGGCCACCGCCTCGACCACGCCGGCCACGTCGCACCCGGGCACGTGGGGCAGGTGGGGCCGGGGCTGGCCCCGGGTCATCCACAGGTCCATGTGGTTGAGCGCGGAGGCCACCGGCCGCACCGCCACGTCACCCGGGCCGACCGGCGGGTCGGGGATGTCGCCCTCGCGGTAGTCGCCGGGCGAGTCGTCGAGGATCCAGGCGCGCACGGCCGCCGAGGCTACCGGGCGGTCAGACCACGCAGACCAGGGCGTCGGGCTCGACCCGGATCGAGAGAGTGCGGGCCTCGGCCACCCGCTCGCCGTCGAGCCACACGGGGGTGGGCCGGTCGAACTCGATCTGGACGGCCGCCCGGCGCTCCACCGTGATGGCCGGGTGGGGCAGGTGGCTGCCCGCGGGGAGGCGGCGCCGAGCCCGCAGCCGGTCGGCCAGCGGCATGGTCGCCGCCACGTCGACCACGTCGAGCCGGCCGTCGCCCGGGTGGGACCGGGGGGCCACGTCCCAGCCGCCCAGGAACTCGGCGTTCATCGCGGCCACGATGCGGCCCCGCCACCAGGCGTGCCGGGCCACGAGATGGGCCACGAACCAGTGGTGGCGCCCGTCGATCAGCACGGACCCGAGGTCGACCGGCACCCGGGCGGCGTCGGCGGCGTCGAGCCGGGCGCGGTCGCCCCGGCCTCCCAGCGTGCGGCACAGATCGCCGCCCAGCAGGCCCAGCGCCGGCACCTCGGCGCCGGCCCGGCGGGCGGCCTCGACCACCCGGCGGGCCTCCCGGTCGTCGGCCACCACCACCGCCCCGGGCGGCAGCCCCCCCGTGCCGCCCCAGGGGGCGTCCCGGCGCACGGTCACGGGACGTCGCGGGGGACGCGGGCGACCGCCTCGCCCGGGCCCTCGCCGTCGTCGGCCGCCGCCACCTCGTCGAGCGTCGACGAGACCGACACCACCCCGCGGTGCAGTGCCTCGGCCGCCTGGCGGGCCGCCCGGGCGGTGGCGGGATCGGGGGCGATGTCGCCCACCTGGCGCACCAGGTCGATCAGCGTCTTGACGTTGCGGACGAAGTCGCCGCCCGACAGGTCCTCGTCGCCCAGCACGTCGCCCAGCGGCTCGCCGGCCGCCCAGGCGTGGGCCAGCGCCGCGAACCCGGCGTCGGGGGCGCGGGTGGCAGGCAGCCCGGCGGCCCCCTCGTCGGCCTGCAGCTCGGCGGCCAGGCGTTCGACATCGCCCCACCGGGCCCGCACCCGGCGGGACGGGAACACCGGCGGCGGCGGGGTGTCGGGCCCCCGGTGCTCGTAGGTGAAGCACGACACCAGCGCGGCCAGCTCGGCCGGCGCCAGGCCGTCGAGCAGCCCGCCGGCCATGGCCTCGGCCACCAGCAGGTCGGACTCGTGGTAGGTGCGGGCCAGCAGCTGCCCCCGCTCGGTCAGCGCCCAGCCGTCGAGGTACCCCCAGGCCTCCAGCAGGCGCAGCACCCGGTCGAACCGCCGCGCCAGCGACCCGGTGCGGGTGCGGACCTCGCGCCGCATGTCGTCGAGCTCGCGCCGGGCCCGGTCGGCCTGCGCCCGGGCCCGCACGTGGCGGTCGCGGTCGGGGCAGTCGTGGACCGGGTGGGCGGTGACCGGCGACGCCGTTGCCTGGGCCTCGGCCACGGCGACGGGCCCGCCCCGCTTCGGCCCCCGCTGCGGGCCCAGCCGGGCCCGCCGCAGCTCGTCGGCCACCCGGTGCTGGAAGGCCCGGTTGTTGGGCTGGTAGGGCCGGGGTAGCTCGAGCCGGCCCACCCGCTGGGGCGGCGCCGGCATGTCCTCGATGGCCACGGTGGTGGGCTCGCCGTCGGTGTCGAGCCCCTTGAGCCGGATCGTCCCGCCCTTGCGGTAGGCGATCGACAGCACGGCCAGCCGCTGGCCGGCCACGTCCACCACGTCGCCCGGGACCAGGCGGGCCAGGGCGAACTCGACCGCCCCCCGCACGGCCTTGGTGGGCGTGGCCACCTCGCGGGCCTCCTGCAGCAGGCGGCGGTACTCGGCCACGTCGCCCCGCTCGCAGGTGGCCTCCTCGGTCAGCCGGGCCAGGCGCTCCTGCTGGCGCTCGATGCGGGTCTCGAACCGGACCACGGCCCGGTCGGCCTGGAACTGGGCGAAGCTGAGGTTGAGGAGGTGGTGGGCGTCGGGCGCCGAGTAGCGGCGCACCAGGTTGGCGGCCATGTTGTAGGTGGGCCGGAAGGCCGAGAGCAGCCCGTAGGTGCGGCTCGACGCGAGGGACGCCACCTGGTCGAAGGGCACGAACGGCGACCACAGCACGATGGCGTAGCCGAGGTCGTCGATGCCCCGGCGGCCCGCCCGCCCGGTGAGCTGCGTGTACTCGCCCGGTGTCAGGAAGGCGCGGGCCTCGCCCGTGAACTTCGTGAGCCGCTCGATCACCACCGAGCGGGCCGGCATGTTGACCCCGAGCGCCAGCGTCTCGGTGGCGAACACGGCCTTGACCAGCCCCTGGGCGAAGCAGGTCTCGACCGCCTCCTTGAACGGCGGGACCATGCCGGCATGGTGGGCCGCGAGGCCCATCTCCAGCGCCGCCGCCCACCGGTCGTAGCCGAGGACGTCGAGGTCGTCGTCGGTGAGGGCCGCGGTGCGCTCGTCGACGACGGCCCGGATGCGGGCGCGCTCGTCGGGGGTGGTGAGCCGCAGCCCGGCGTCGAGGCAGCTGGCCACCGCCTCCTCGCACCCCCTGCGGCTGAAGATGAAGTACAGCGCCGGCAGCATCTCGGCCTCGTCGAGCATCTCGACGACCTCGGGCCGCCGGGGGGTGAAGAAGCGGCGGCGGGGGCGTCGCTGACCCCGGCGGGTGCCCCGGTTGGCCAGGTTGTCGTTGTCGAGCCGGTCGGCCTCGGTGTTGGGCCGCCCGTCGACCAGGGTGGGCAGCAGGTGGGGCCGCTCGCTCTGGCGGTCGCCCACCAGGTAGAGGTTGCGCAGCTCGACCGGGCGCCGCTCCTCCAGCACCAGCGTGGTCGGCCCCCGCACCGTGGTCAGCCAGTCGGCCAGCTCCTCGGCGTTGGACACGGTGGCCGACAGGCACACCAGCGCCACCTCGGGCGGGAGGTGGATGATCACCTCCTCCCAAACCGGGCCGCGGTAGGCGTCCTGGAGATAGTGGACCTCGTCGAGCACCACGAAGCGCAGGCCGTCCAGCGCCGGCGAGCCTGCGTAGATCATGTTGCGCAGGACCTCGGTGGTCATCACCACCACCGGGGCGTCGCCGTTGATGCTGTTGTCGCCGGTGAGCAGGCCGACACGGCCGGCGCCGTGCCGGCGGGCCAGGTCGGCGTACTTCTGGTTGGACAGGGCCTTGATCGGCGTCGTGTAGAACGCCTTGCCCCCCTCGGCCAGCGCCCGGGCCACGGCGTGCTCGGCCACCACCGTCTTGCCGGATCCGGTGGGCGCCGCCACCAGCACCGACTCCCCCCGGTCGAGGGCGGCCATCCCCCGGACCTGGAAGTCGTCGAGGTCGAAGGGGTAGGCGGCGGCCGGGGCCGCGGTCACTCCTCCGCCCTTGCCGCCTGGCGCCGGGAGATGAGGGCGCCGACGACGATGGCCACCTCGTAGAAGATGACCATGGGGACCGACAGCATCAGCATGCTGATCGGGTCGCCGGAGGGGGTGATGACCGCGACGAGGATGCAGATGCCGACGATCGCGTAGCGCCGCGCCCGGCGCAGCATCCCCGGGTCGATGATGCCGGCCATCTGCAGGAAGATCAGGATGATCGGGAACTCGAAGCCCACGCCGAAGGCGAGCATCATGTACGTGATCAGCTGGAAGTACTTGCCGGGGGCGAACGCGGTGACCAGGTCGTCGCCGCCGATGTTGACGAGGAACTGCAGTGCCCGGGGCAGCGTGTAGTACGCCAGCCCGGCGCCGAGCACGAACAGGGTCAGGGCGCTCACCACGAACGGGATGACGTAGCGGCGCTCGTGGGGGTAGAGCCCGGGGGTCACGAATCGCCACACCTGCCACAGGATCACCGGCATGGCGAAGGCGATGCCGGCGTAGCCCGAGGTCTTCATGCGCACCCCGAAGCCCTCGAGCGGGTCGACCTGGAGCAGCTTGCCGCCGGTGGCGCTGGAGCTCGGGTCGGCCGCGACCACCGCCTTGTAGGGGTGGAGCAGGAAGTCGAACACCCACGGGTAGAGCAGGAACCCGAGGAGCATGCCCACGGCCACGGCGATCACGCAGTAGATGAGGCGCGTGCGCAGCTCGGCCAGGTGCTCGAACAGCGTCATGCTGCTCTCGACGGGCATGGGTGCTGCCTTGCTCACGGTCGTCTCCGCCTGCGGGTCGCGGGACTAGGACGCAGCGCGTTCGTCGCCGACGGCCCCATCGGATGAGGCGGGCGGCTCGGCCGGCGTCGCACCAGGCGCCGGCGGCGTCAGCGGCGTCACGATCTCGTCGAGGGCGTCGGCCACTGCCGGCGACAGCGAGGCGGCCGCCACCGGGTCGTCGTCGCCCCACGGCGAGGTCGCCACCGCGGGGGCGTCGTCGCCGACGTCGCCCTCGTGGGTGTCGGCCTCGACGTCGGCCACCGCGCGGGCCAGCGGCACGGCCTCGCGCCGCGTGCGGGGCTTGTCGGCGTCGAGGTCGGTGAAGGCGTCCTTCATCTCCTGCTGGAACCCCGACGACACGCGCCGCACCTCGCCCATGACCTTGCCGACCGTCCGCATCGCCTCGGGCAGTCGCTGCGGGCCGAGGACGATCAGCGCGATCAGCGCGATC
>DASXRH010000235.1:0-2654 GCA_036506715.1 Acidimicrobiales bacterium | reverse complement strand
GAGGTGGGGCTCCAAGGCCACGCGTCGCCGGCCAAGGACGCGCCCGACAAGGCGACGTTCGGCCACCTGAGCCACGAGACGGTCGCCGTCGCCGTCGGCCGCGTCATCGGCTTCCGCCGCCTCGTCGACCTCGATGCCCGGGTTCGTGAGGCCGCCGGCAGCCGCTAACGTGTTCGCTCGCCCATTCGGGGGTGGTGTAATCGGCAACACAACTGGTTCTGGTCCAGTTATTGGGGGTTCGAGTCCTCCCCCCCGAGCAGTCATCGACGGAAGGAGCCCCAGGTCAGCGGCCTGGGGCTTCTGCGTGGGAGGGGAACTTCGATGCCAAAGCTCACCGCCATGGACGAGCACCTCGTCCACCAGATCCCCGAGCCGTTGCCGGGGGTCGTGACCCACCACCCACACTGGCGGGAGAGCTACTTCTTCGCGGCCCACCGGCCCGAGAGCCTCGGCGACCTGGTCATCCTCACGCTGGCGTCGTACCCGCAGCGGGCCGAGATGGACTCGCTGCAGATGGGTCGGGTGGGGGGCGAGGCGTTGCTCGGCTACGCCTCCCGGCCCTATGGCGACGACCCCCACACCGCAGACGTCGGCGCCGCCCGGGTCGAGATCGTGCGGCACTACGAGGAGATCCGCATCTGGGCCGACCCCGAGCGGTGCCCGCTGGGCATCGACCTGACCTTCCGGGCCCGCACCCGGCCCTACGGGCTGCGCCGGGGCACCATGCGCGCCGGGCACGAGCTGATCTGGGACCAGAGCCACATGTTCCAGTCCGGCACCTACCGGGGCACCTACACGGTGGCCGGCACGACATACGAGGTCGACGACTGGTGGGGTCAGCGCGACCACTCGTGGGGCATCCGCGACCACGGCCGCTGCCCGCTGTGGCTGTGGTTCCAGGTCCAGCTCCCCGACGGCTTCCTCGGCGTGTGGCACTGGGAGCTGGCCAACGGCGCCCGCATCTACACCGACGGCTGCTGGGCGCCGGCCGACGGGGGCGAGCCGGTGCCGCTGGTCGACTTCGCCCACGACGTGGCCTGGATCGACGCCGACGGCGGGCCGGCCGTCTACGGCGACCACGGCGAGACAGTGGCCGGGCTGGCCGGCACGGCCACCTTCACGCTGGCCGACGGCCGCCGGGTGGTGGTCGAGGCCGAGGGCCGGTTCGACCGCCCCTACGAGCCGTTCCAGCGGGGCGGGCTCAACCAGATGGCGGTGCGCACCGACGACGGGCGGGTGGGCTCGGCGATCTTCGAGGTCACCGGGTCGCACCACCACCGCTACTTCCCCGACACCACCCCGCCGGGGCCGCTGCCCGCCTGACCGCGGCGGACGACGGCGATCAGCTCGTCGGTGTCCCGGCGGTCGGTGTACTCGTCGACGCCCGTGATCCGGCCACCCTCGACCGTGAGGTAGATGCTGACCGGCAGGGTGAGCGGCTCGTGGCCGTCGACGCCCACGTGGAGGAGGTGGCGGCGGGCGACCCGCGTGCCGGCCACCAGCTGCTCCTGCGGCTCGTAGCGCACGGTCACGCCCGGGCGGGTGAGCCAGCGGAGGATGGCCAGCGTGGTGGCCTTGTCGGCGGTGTCGCCGGTGACGCTGTGCCACACGCCGACCTCGTCGGCCAGCAGCTCGTCGACGGTGGCGAGGTCGCCGGCCTCGATGGCGGCGAAGAAGCGGTCGAGGACGGCCCCGATCTCGTCGGATCCCATGGCGGCCAACCTAGGTCCAGTCGATGGCGGCGAAGGCCCGGGCCAGCTTGGCGGCCCGGGCGTCGTTGCCGGCGCCGACCCAGGCGATGCAGCCCTGCAGGTGGGCCCGGAAGTCGGGGTGGCCCTCCCGGTTGGCCCGCTCGGGACCGCGGGTGGCGGCGTCGTGGAGCACGGCACGCAGCCGGTCGTACTCGGGCCGGGGCACGTTCACCCCGCCGTTGACGACCAGGCCGGTCACGGTCTGGCGCTGGGCGGCCGTCAGCACCCGGGTCTTGCCGGCGTGGACGGCGAACCCCTCGTCCGCGGCGATCTCGCCCACCAGGCGGGCGATGCCGGGGGCCGACCGGGCCAGGCGGCGGTCGCCCGAGATCACCAGGTCGTCGGCGTAGCGGGTGTAGCGGCCGGCGAGGGCCAGGGCCAGCCCGGTCAGCCGGCGGTCGAGGCCGAAGGCCACCAGGTTGGCGAGCGCCGGCGAGGTCGGCGCCCCCTGGGCCAGGTGGGGCGTGCGCAGCCGGGCCAGCAGCCGGCGCCGGGCGGCGCGGCGGTCGTCGGGCACGGCCGGGGCGTCCGACGGCACGGCCGTGGGAGTGACCGTGGTGCACAGCCCGGTCAGGGCGTGGGCCACCGGCTCGGGGTACCCGGCCAGCCGGAACAGCCCGTAGACCCGGCCGGGACCGACGCCGGCGAAGAACGCTTCGAGGTCGAGGCGGAGCACGACAGGCCGGCCCTGGTGGGGGCGGGCGCCGGTGAGGACCGACCGGCCGGGGCGGAAGCCGTGGGCGGCGGCGTGCGGCGGGATGCGGTCGAGGACGTGGTGGAGGACCTGGCGCTGCAGGTCCTTGAGCTCGCGCTTGGGCGCCTCCAGCAGCCGGATCCCGCCGTCCGGCTTGCGCACCCACCGGCGGTGGTGGTGGCGCAGGGCCTCGTCGGCGGCGGTGCGCT
>DASXRH010000234.1:0-2013 GCA_036506715.1 Acidimicrobiales bacterium | reverse complement strand
CGATCGAGGGCCCGCACCCGCACCTGCACGAACCGGTCGACGACGCCCCGCAGGCCCGGCACCGACAGGCAGCCCTCGTAGTTGGCGAAGGTCTCGGCCGTGAGCGGCTCGACCACCGGGTTGACCAGCACGGTGAGCGGGATCTCGGGCTTGTAGGGGTAGCGGGGGTTGCCGGGCCGCACCTCGGCCACGCACACCTGCACCCCCTCGCCGAGCTGGGTGGCGGCCAGCCCGGCGCCGTCGGCCGCCCGCATGGTGTCGACGAGGTCGTCGATGAGGCGCTGGATCCCGGGCGCGGCGACCTCGCCGGGGGTCAGCGGGCGAGCCGGTGCCCGCAGCGCCGGGTGGCCGATCTGGACGATGTCCCGCACGGTCACCCGGGTCCTCCGATCACGAACCGCCCGCGCTTGACGACGGCTGCCACGGGGTCGAGCCCGACCCAGTAGACGAGCTGGGCCGGGTGGTCGGCGTCCCACACCACGAGGTCGGCCCGGGCGCCGGGGGCGATGACCCCGGCCTCGCCGGCCAGACCGAGCGCCCGGGCGGCGTGCACGGTGGTGCCGGCCAGCGCCTCGGCCACCGTGAGCCCGAAGCGGGTGCAGGCCAGGTGCATGGCCAGCGGCAGCGACACGAGGGGTGAGGTGCCCGGGTTGCAGTCGGTGGCCACCGCCATGGGGACACCGGCCGCGCGCAGCGCGGCGACCGGAGGGACGGCCTCGTCCCGCAGCACGTAGGCCGCGCCCGGGAGCAGCACCGCCACTGTCCCCGCCGCCGCCAGGGCGGCGATGCCGGCGGGCGACGCGTGCTCCAGGTGGTCGGCGGACAGGGCGCGGTGGCGGGCGGCCAGCGCCGCACCGCCGCCGTCGCTGAGCTGGTCGGCGTGCAGCTTGACCCCCAGCCCCAGGCGGGCGGCGGTGGCCAGGACCCGGTCGACCTGGTCGGCGGTGAAGGCGATCCGCTCGCAGAAGCCGTCGACGGCGTCGGCCAGCCCCTCGGCCGCCACCGCCGGCAGCACCTCGTCGCACACGAACCCGAGGTAGCCGTCGGCGTCGCCGGCGAACTCGGCCGGCACGGCGTGGGCGCCGAGGAAGGTCGTGACCACGTCGACCGGGACCCGCTCGGGAAGGCGGCGGGCGGTGCGCAGCATGCGCAACTCGGTCTCGAGGTCGAGCCCGTAGCCCGACTTCACCTCGACGGTCGTGACGCCGCGGGCCGCCAGGGCCGCCGCGCGGGCGGCGGCCCCGTCCAGCAGCTCGTCGTCGGAGGCGGCCCGGGTCGCCCGCACGGTGGCCGCGATCCCCCCGCCGGCGGCGGCGATGGCCTCGTAGCCCGCGCCCGCCAGCCGCTGCTCCCACTCGCCCGACCGGTCGCCCCCGAACACCAGGTGGGTGTGGCAGTCCACCAGCCCGGGCGTGACGACCCGCCCGGCGGCGGACCAGGTGATCGCGGCCGACGCCCCCCGGGGCAGCGCCGACGCCGGCCCAGCCCAGGCGATGCGCTCGCCGGCCACGGCGATGGCTCCGCCGCCGGCGGTGTCGGTGACCAGGAGGTCCCACATCAGCGCACCGCCGCGATCGCCGCCCGCAGCTCGGCCGCCACGTCCAGCGCCTCGTGGACCCCGCCCCGCACGACGTGGCGCCCGGCCACGACCACGTCGGTGACGTCGGCGGCGGAGGCCGCGGCCACCAGCATGGGCACGGGGCCGTCGGGGTCGGCGCCGGCCAGCCGCACGCCGTCGAGGTCGACGGCGCACAGGTCGGCGGGCGCCCCGGCGCGCAGCTCCGCTCCCGCCGTGGCCGCGGCCAGCAGGGCCTCGGGCCGGTGCAGCCCCCGGCGCCCGGTGGCCAGCCGCTCGTCCAGCTCGACGGCCCGGGCCTCCTCGAACAGGTCGGCGACCGCGTGGGCGTCGCTGCCGACGCGGAGCGGGCAGCCGGCGGCGGCCAGGGCGGCGGCCGGGCCGATGCCGTCGGCTAGGTCCCGCTCGGTGGTCGGGCACAGGCAGGCGGCCGTCCC
>DASXRH010000233.1:0-3943 GCA_036506715.1 Acidimicrobiales bacterium | reverse complement strand
AACATCGCCCCGGCGATCATGGCCTACGGCACGCCCGAGCAGCGGGAGCGCTTCCTGCGCCCGATGCTGCGGGGCGACGAGATCTGGTGCCAGGGCATGTCCGAGCCCGGGGCCGGCAGCGACCTGGCCGGGCTGCGCTGTCGGGCCGACCTCGACGGCGACACGTTCGTGGTCACGGGCCAGAAGACGTGGAACTCCAACGGCCATCTGGCCGACTGGTGCCAGCTCTACGTCCGCACCGACCCCGCCGCCCCCCGCCACGAGGGCATCACCTGCCTCCTCGTCGACATGCGGACGCCGGGCGTCGAGGCCCGGCCCATCCGCACGATGGCCGGGGACACCGGCTTCGCCGAGGTCTTCTTCACCGAGGCCCGGGTGCCCCGGTCCGCCCTGCTGGGCGCCGTGGGTGAGGGCTGGATCGTCGCCACCCGCACGCTCGGCCACGAGCGGGCCGGGGTGGCGCCGCTGTACCTGGGGGTGCGGCGCACGCTCGACCGGCTGGTGGCCGAGGCGGGCGGGCCGGCCGCGGGCGACCCGCTGGCCCGCCAGGCCCTGGCCGCCCGCCACGTCGACGCCCGGGTGCTGGAGATGCTGGCCCGGCGGGCGCTGGCGGGGGCGGCCGCGGGCCGGCCGCCGGGCCCCGAGGGCAGCGTGGTCAAGCTGGCGTGGTCGCAGGCCGCGCAGGCGGTGGCGGGCACGGCCGTCGACCTGCTGGGCATGGAGGGCCTGCACGGCCCGTGGGCCGAGGGGCTGCTCGCCTCCCGTGCGCTGAGCATCGCCGGGGGCACGAGCGAGGTGAACCGGACCATCGTCGCCGAGCGGGTCCTCGGCCTCCCCCGCGATTGATCGAACCGGCGCGCGTTTGCTGCGCTTGGCGCAGTGTTGTGCGCGCCAGTTCGTGGAGTCAGCCGATGGCGCCCGACTCCTTCATGGCGGTGAGCTGGTCCCAGTCGTAGCCGAGGTCGAGCAGCACCAGCTCGGTGTGCTCGCCCATCTCGGGGGCCCGCTCGACGGTGACCGGCTCCTCGTCGAACTGGGCCGGGCTCGCCACCAGCGCCACGTCCTGGCCGTTGCCGGCGGTCATCGTCGGCAGGTAGCCGTTGGCCTGCACCTGGACGTCGTCGTACAGCTCGTCGAGGGTCTGGAACGGGCTCCACACCCCGTCGAAGGTCTCGAGCGCCTCCTTCCAGTAGGCCAGCGGCTGGCTGCCGAACGCCTCGTCCAGCCGGGCGATGCACTCGGTCGCGTTCTCCGCCCGCGCCGCCGAGTCGGCGAAGCGGGGGTCGGTGGCCATCTCGGGCACGCCGAGCCGCTTGGTGAAGTCCTCCCAGTGCTTGTCGCTCTGCAGGAGGATGAGGCTGATGAACCGGTCGTCGGCCGTGCGGTAGGTGCCGACCCCGGGGTTGGACGACCCGGCGCGGTTGCCCTGGGGGATCTTCGAGAACCCGAACAGCTTCGAGGCGATGATCATCGGCGAGATCTGCCACATGGCGGTGGCCAGCAGCGAGACGTCGACCACGCTGGCCTCGCCGGTCCGCTCCCGCCTGAGCAGCGCGGCCGCGATGGCGCCGGCCGTCGCCAGCCCGCCCATCACGTCACCGAACGCCGGCGTCGGCTGGCCCGGGGGCCAGCCGTCCTCCCGCTCGGGCATGGTGGCGCCGACCCCGCCCCGGGCCCAGAACGACGCGCCGTCGTAGCCACCCTTCTCGGCCTCTGGGCCCCTGGGCCCGGCACCCGAGCCCCGGGCGACGATGATGTCGGGGTTGCGGGCCCGGATGTCGTCGGTGTCGATCCTCAGCCGGCGCCGCACCGGCGGCATGTAGTTGGTGAGGAACACGTCGGCCGTCTCCACCAGCTTGAGCAGCGCCTCGCGGCCGTCGGGGTGGGCCAGGTCGAGGGCGATCGAGCGCTTGCCCCGGTTGGGCTGCTCGACCATGAAGTTGACCGCGCCGGCCCCGCCGGGCAGGAGGCCCGACGTGACGAGGCCCCGCTGGGGGTCGCCGGTGACGGGGTGCTCGACCTTGATGACGTCGGCCCCCCAGTCGACGAGCACGGAGCCGCCGGAGGGGACGAACATCCAGCTGGCGACCTCGATGACGCGGATCCCGTCGAGCGGTCCGGGCACGTGTTCCTCCTGGGCTCAGGCCGGCCAGCCGACCGTCTTGGTCTCGGTGAAGATCTCCAGGCCCTCGACGCCGCACTGGCGGCCGATGCCCGACTGCTTGTAGCCGCCGAACGGGGCGTCGGCCCCGTACCAGACGCCGCCGTTGAGCCCGAGCGTGCCGGTGCGGATGCGGCGGGCCACCGCCTTGGCCCGGTCGAGGTCGCCGGAGGTGATCATCCCCGACAGGCCGTAGGGGCTGTCGTTGGCGATGCGCACGGCGTCGTCGTCGTCCTCGTACGGGATCATGACCAGCACCGGCCCGAAGATCTCCTCTCGGGCGATGGTCATGGCGTTGTCGACGTCGACGAACAGCGTGGGCTCGACGTACCAGCCCCGGGGCAGGTGCTCGGGCCGGCCGCCCCCGCACACCAGGCGGGCGCCCTCGTCCCTGCCGGTCGCGATGTAGCCGAGCACGCGGTCCCGCTGGCGGGCGGAGATCAGCGGACCCATGAGGTTGGCCGGGTCGGTGGGGTCGCCGTAGCTGACGCCGGCGAAGCCGGCCGCCGCCAGGTCGACCGCCTCGTCGTAGCGGGACCGGGGCACCAACAGGCGGGTGGCCATGGCGCAGCCCTGGCCGGCGTGGAAGCAGACCGACGACGCCGCCGGGATGGCGCCGGCGAAGTCGGCGTCGTCGAGCACGAGGTTGACCGACTTGCCCCCCAGCTCGAGGAACACCGGCTTGAGGTTGGCCGACGCCGCCTGCATGACCCGCCGACCGGTGGCGCTGGACCCGGTGAAAGCGACCATGTCCACCAGCGGCGAGGTGGTGAGGACCTCGCCCACCAGGTGGTCGCTGGAGGCGACGACGTTGACCACGCCGGGCGGGATGTCGGTGCGCTCGGCCACCAGCCGGCCGAGCCGGGTGGCGTTCCAGGGCGTGTCGGGGGCGGGCTTGATCACGCAGGTGTTGCCCATGGCCAGCACCGGCCCGAGCTTGTTGAGCGTGATCTCGACCGGGAAGTTCCACGGCACGATCACCCCGACGACGCCGACGGGCTCCTTCCACACCTCGCGCTCGGTGTCCATGCCCATGCCGAAGGCGTCCTTGGGGCCGAGACCGCGCCGCCAGGGGAACCGGTCGATCATCTCGGCCGGCCAGGTGAGGGCTTCGCGCAGGGGGGCGTCGAGCTGGGGCCCGTAGGTGATGAGCACGGGGCACCCGACCTCGGCCACCAGCTCGGACCGCAGCTCCTCCCGCTCCTCCTCGATCGCGGCTTGCAGCTGGAGCAGGCACCGGCGGCGGAGGTCGTGGTCGTCGGCCCAGCCGGTGGTGTCGAAGGCCCGGCGGGCGGCGGCGACGGCGGCCTCCATGTCGGCCGCGGTGCCGTCGGCCACCGGCCCCAGGACCTCCTCGGTGGCCGGGTTGACGTTGTCGAAGGTGGCGCCCCCGCTCGCCTCGACGAGCTTCCCGTCGATCAGCAGCCGCCGCTCGCCGGTGATCGCGCTCACCACACCAGCTCCAGGTTCTCGACGGCCCGCAGGCCTTGCGAGTACCGCAGCTCGACCCCGTCCTTGATCCGATAGTCCGGGATGGCCCGGTGCCACTCCTCCAGCACCACCCGCAGCTCCATGCGGGCCAGGTGCGAGCCGAGGCAGCGGTGGGCGCCGCCGCCGAAGGCGATGTGGCGGTTCTCCTCGCGGTCGAAGTCGACCGTCTCGTGGTCGACCCAGGCCCGGGGGTCGGTGTTGGCCGAGCCGAGCATCACGCTCACGACCCGCCCCCGGGGGACCGGGCAGCCGGCGATCTCGGTGTCCTCGGTGACCACCCGGACCACGCCC
>DASXRH010000232.1:0-8284 GCA_036506715.1 Acidimicrobiales bacterium | reverse complement strand
GGCGGCCGCCTGGGTGGCCAGGGCGACGGCCGCCTGCGCCCGGTCGCTCGCCTCCTGGGCGGCGAGCTGAGCGGCCCGCGCCTCCTCGGCGGCGGCGTCCTTGGCCGCCGAGACGGCCTCGTCGGCCTTCTGCTTGGCGTCGCGCTGCTCGCTGGAGACCCGCTCCTCCGCCTCGCGCCGGGCGTTCCGGACGCGTTCGTCCGCCTCACCCTTGACCCGGGCGACGTGTGCGCTGGACTCGGCCTTCACCTTGTCGACCCGTTCCGCGGCCTTCGCCCGGGCACCCGATTCGGCCTGGCGGGCACGCTCGTACGCCGCCTCGGTGGCGCGCTTCGCCGCTTCGGCCGCCTGCCGGGCGTCCTCGGCCAGGGCGATGGCGCGCTCCTCGGCCTCGCGGGCGTCCTCGGCGGAGGTGCGGGCGTCGGCCACCAGGCCCTCGACGGAGGGGTCGTTGCCGACGAAGGGCACGCGATCGACGACCGACCGCCCGGCGTGGCTGAGCGCGTTGCCCACCGAGCTGCCGACGCTGCCGGCGGCCCCGGCTGGGCCGCTCATGCCCTTGACCGACGTGCGCCGGGCCCGGCCGGCGACCCAGGCGGCGTTGCTGGGCAGTTCCTTGAGCCCGGTTGCGGCGTGGCTCTTCAACCAGGTGACGGGATGATGCGCGGCCATGGGCTCCTCCGGGGACGGTGACCACGGAGAACTTCCCGCCACTGTGCAGGGCAAACACACCACGCTGCGTGAGGGGCAACGGACATAACGGAGTGGCCCGGCGGGGCGGACGCCAATCGACGGTCGCCGTGGCCGACGGCGGTCGTGGCGACCGACTCAGCGGCCGAACACCACCGTCCGGCCCGGCCGTACCTGGCCCGCGGAGTAGGAGACCCGGTCGACGGTGGTGCCCTTGGCGTCGACGAGGGTCAGCGCATCCCCGGTGTTGCCGAGCGCGACCGCTCCGCCCAGAGTGACCCGCACGGTGTCGCCGGCGGCGACCGTGCCGGAAAGGGTCTGGCGCCCGCCGGCCGCGTCGACCAGGGCCCAGCCGGCCAGGTCGACCGGGGCCGCGGTGGTGTTGAGCAGCGTGACCGTCTCGGCGCCCCGGTCGGCGCCGTGGGGGTCGGGCACGGCCGCCACCACGACCACGTCGCGGGGCATCACCGCGGGGTGGCCGGGGCCGGCCGGCGGGTCGGGGGTGATGACGAAGTCCTCGGGCCACCGGGTGAGCCGGACGCGGTCGCCTGCGGTCGAGATGACGTCGTGGAGGTTGCCGTGCTCGCCGGGGTCGAGCAGGAAGATGGCGTCGTCGCGGTTCACGGGGTCGGCCCGCAGCCAGGCGTCGAAGCCGTCGAGGTCGGTGAACCCGGTGGCGAAGTAGGGCACGAGCCGGCGGAACAGCTTGGGCCACATGACCAGGGCCTCGGCGTCGGCCAGCCCCGTGAGCGAGGCAGGGCCGTCCGGGTCGGCGGTCGACCGGGGCCACAGGCCGAGGGGCGGCTAGGCCTGGCGCGCCGCGGTCGACGCCCCGGCCAGGTGCGTGCGCAGCGAGGCCGGCAGGGTCGAGTAGAAGGCGGGGTAGACGAGGCCCGCCGCCAGGAGCTGGCCGTTGACGGAGGCGTCGACCAGTGCCTCGTCGACGAACACCGCCGTCCCGTCGGGCGCAGGGTGGTCACCGGGGTAGACGAATCCGATCATCCGCCCGTTGGCGTCGATGCCGTTCGCCAGGACGTGGCCCCGGACCTCGTCCTGGTCGGCCGACGAGACCTTGTTCGGCAGGTCCTCGAAGAACACGACACCGGTGAACCCCAGCAGGGCCAGCAGCTCGTCGCGGGCGGCGACGCCGTCGGCCGGCTCCTGGTGGGTCTCGCCGAAGTGGGTCTCGAGCGCGTCGATCGCCTCCAGCCGGACCGAGATGCCCCGGGAGTTGATGTCGGGCCCCGTCCCCGACGGCCGGGGCAGCGCCTCGACCAGCGCCGGGTTGTCGAGCCGGAACTTGACCGTGTCCCCGTCGGGCTCGGGACCCTGCCGGGGCAGGTCCGGGTACCGGCTCACGAACGCGCCGCGCAACCGCACGTAGCTCATGGCGTGCGTGGACCGCGCTCGTGCCCCGGGTCGGGCCGGGTGCGTCAGCCGGTCAGGCCGACGGGGCAGGAGACGCCGGTGCCGCCGATCCCGCAGTAGCCCATGGGGTTCTTGTGCAGGTACTGCTGGTGGTAGTCCTCGGCGTACCAGAACTCGCCGGCGTCGGCGATCTCGGTGGTGATGGCGCCGTAGCCCGCCGCGTCGAGCTCGGCCTGGTAGGCGTCGCGGCTGGCCTCGGCCGACTTCCGCTGCGCCTCGCTGTAGGTGTAGATGGCCGAGCGGTACTGCGTGCCCCGGTCGTTGCCCTGGCGCATGCCCTGGGTGGGGTCGTGGCCCTCCCAGAACTGGCGCAGCAGCTCCTCGTAGCTGACCTTGGACGGGTCGAACACGACCAGCACGGCCTCGGCGTGCCCGGTGCGGCCCGAGCACACCTCCTCGTAGGTGGGGTTGGGGGTGTAGCCGCCGGCGTAGCCGACCGCCGTGGTGTAGACGCCCTCGGTGCGCCAGAACACCCGCTCGGCGCCCCAGAAGCACCCGAGGCCGAACACCGCCCGCTCCATGCCCTCGGGGAAGGGCGGCTCCAGCGGCGTGCCCAGCACGGCGTGGGTGGCGGGCACGGTGAAGACGCGGTGGTCCCTACCCCGCAGCGCCCCGTCGGGCGCCACCATCTGCTGCTTGTCACGGCCGAAGATCATGCCCCCAGGCTACCGGCGACCCCGCAGTCCGGAGATGGCGGAACGCCCGCCGCCTGGCACTCGGGCCGAACGGTATGCGGGCCGGCCCCGCGTGGAACAGTTGGGGCTGACAGCACAACCGCGACTCCGGGGGATCGCCCGTGAGCAACCAGCCTCCGTCCGGCCCGTCCGACGGGTACCCGCCGCGACCTCCCGCCGGCCCGTGGGCGTCGGACAACCTGCCGCCCTACCAGGGCACGGCCCCTGCCACGGTGGCCGAGCGGCCGCCCAGCATCTCCACCGCCGTCAAGCTGATGTGGGCCGGCGCCGGGCTGACGGTGCTCGGCATCCTCACCACCTTCCTGCAGACCGACGCGATCCGTGACCGCATCGAGGACAACGACAGCTCGCTCTCCAAGAGCGACGTCGACGCCGCCATGGCGGGCACGATCGCCTTCATCGTCGTGATCGGCGCCATCTCCGTCGGCCTGTGGCTGTGGATGGCCTCGGCCAACGGCAAGGGCCTGTCGTGGGCCCGGGTGGTGGCCACCGTCCTCGGCGTGCTCAACGTCGTGTTCACCCTGCTCGGCGCGGCCATGGGCAACCAGACCCCGGTCGCCCTGGTGTTCAACCTGATCAGCGTGGTGCTGGCCGTCACCATCCTGGTGCTCCTGTACCGGCCCGACAGCAACGCCTGGTACGCCGCCCACAGCCGCTAGGCCAAGCCTGGTTCGCCGCCCACAGCCGCTACTCGAGGCCGGCCAGACGCAGCATCGACGGGGGCACGGCGTCGTCGCCGGCGGCGAGCAGCGCAGCACGCTCGACGTTGACGGCGTCGTGCTCACGGTCGGTCCAGGCCTCCCACGGGCCCGGTCCGAGGCGGGCGGGATCGCCGCCGGCCGCGACGCAGGCCCGCAGGTAGGCCTGCAGGTCGCGCACCTCCTCCTCGCCGCCGACCGGCCCGTGGCCGGGCACGACGATGGGGGCCAGCTCGACCAGCCGGTCGAGCTCGTCGGCCCAGCGGAGGGGGTCGCCCTGCCAGCACAACGGCGTGGCCCGGAAGCTGCACATGGCCCCGGCGAAGAGGATCTGGGCGCCGGGGACCACCGCCACCAGGTTCTCGGCCATCTGCCCGCCGGTGGTGAGCACGGCCACCGCGTCGGTCAGCTGGACGTCGGAGGCCACCACGTGGCTCACCGGCCTCGTCACCACCTCGTCGAAGTCGGCGTCGTGCCCGGGGAACAGCGCCACCCAGCTGTCGACGTTGGGGGGCTGGTCGAGGTGGACGCTGGCCTGGGGGCTGCCGTACACGGCCGCCAGCGGGAACCGGCCGGTGCCCCCGGCCTGCTCGACCCCGCTGCCGGTGAGCACGGCCCGCCGGACGGGCAGCCCGAGCTCGTCGAGGGCGGCGGCGAACGGTCCGTACTGGTCCGGGGTCATCAGCGTGTCGATGACCGTCACCCCGTCGGCGTCGACCACCGCGCCGGCGTTGGGGCGCCCCCGCCCGGGGGGATCGGTCAGCCACGCGTAGACACCGGCGTCGAGCGGCAGCAGAGGCACGGATGCCGAGGCTAGGTCCGACCGCCCGACACTGGAGGCCGAGCGATGGGGAGAGCGCCACGGGCGTGGCCTCTCCGCGCGCCTTCGTAGGCGGGACCGTCGCCGCCCGCTACTGTCGCGCGCCGGGACAGGGGCTCGACGAGGCGGGACATGACATCGACCACGAGGCGCGGGCAGCACCTGCTGCTCTGGTACAGGCCCCCGGGTGCGCACCGACGCTCCCGGCGGGCGGGGGTGTGACAGCGTGGCGCGTCCGGCTCCCGGTGCCGACCGGACCGTGGCCGTGCTCGAGCTGCTCGCCGACCACCCCGACGAGCGCTTCACGCTGTCCGAGGTGGCTCGCCGGTGCGGGCTCAACAAGGCGACGGCCCACGCGCTGCTCAGCGCGCTGACCGATCACGGCGTGCTGCTGCGCCACCCCGGCGAGAAGCGCTACTCGCTCGGCCCCCGGCTCATCGCCATCGGCGACGCCGCCCGGCGGGGCTACACCGCGCTCGACTTCGTGCCCCCGGTGCTCGACGACCTGGTGGCGGCCACCGGGCTGTGGGCCCGGGCCTGGCAGCTGACCGAGGACCACGTCATGTCGGTGGCCTGGGCCGGCGGGCGCAGCGGGCGCGACCCGTCGGTGACCGTGCGCCTGCCCTGGGCGCCCCCGATCGGTGCCCTGTTCGTGGCCTGGGGGGACGAGCCCACCATCGAGGCCTGGCTGGCCCGGGCGGCCACCGTCGACGCCGTCGGCCCGGCCCACGAGGCGCTTCCCGCCATCCGCCGCGAGGGCTTCGCCGTCACGATGGCCTCACGCGAGTGGCGGGCCCTCGTCGACCCCGCCGCCGAGCCGGAGCGGGCCGGCACCGACCCGGCCGCCGTGGAGGAGGCCCGGCGGGCCCGGCTGCTCGCCGTCGCCCGCCAGCCGCTGATCGTGCCCCACCTCGAGGACGACGCCACCTACGGCGCGTCCGACGTCGGCGCCCCCGTGTTCGGCCCGTCGGGCCGGGTCGAGCTGGTCGTCAGCCTGTCGGGCCTGGCCGGGAGGACGTCCACGGGCGCCGAGCTGCGGGCCCTGGGCCGTCGGGTGGCGGCCGCCGGCGACGAGCTGACGTCCGCCGTCGGCGGCCAGCGGCCCGTCGCCGCCCGCTGACCCCGCGCACCGCCACGACCTGACGTCCGCGCCACCTTTCGGTGCCTGGTGGTGGCGCCTACCGTTTTCGCCATGTCCGCCGACTACGCAGCCCCCCTCGCCGACATGCGCTTCGTGCTCGAGCACATCGTCGACCTGCCGGCGCTGTCCCGTCTCCCCGGCTACGAGCACGCGGATCCCGAGATGGTCCTCGGCGTGCTCGAGGAGTCGGGTCGGTTCTTCGCCCAGGAGTTCGCCCCGCTCAACCGGGTGGGCGACACCCAGCACAGCCGGCGGGCCGACGACGGCTCGGTGGCCACCCCCGAGGGGTTCCGCCAGGCGTACCAGCGCTACGTGGCCGCCGGCTGGCCGGGCGTGCCGTTCCCCGAGGAATACGGCGGCGGCGGGTTCCCGTGGCTCGTCGCCATCGCCATGCAGGAGATGATGACCGCCGCCAACATGGGCTTCTCGCTGTGCCCGCTGTTGACCCAGGGCGCCATCGACATGCTGCTGCACTACGGGTCCGAGGCCCAGCGCGAGATCTACCTGCCGAAGATGGTGACCGGCGAGTGGAGCGGCACGATGAACCTCACCGAGCCCCAGGCCGGCTCCGACGTGGGCGCGCTCACCACCAGGGCGGTGCCGGCCGACGACGGCACCTGGCGCATCACCGGCCAGAAGATCTTCATCACCTACGGCGAGCACGACCTCACCGACAACATCGTCCACCTGGTGCTGGCCCGGGTGCCCGACGCCCCGCCGGGGACCCGGGGCATCTCGTGCTTCATCGTCCCCAAGTTCCTCGTCACCGACGACGGCCGCCCCGGCGAGCGCAACGCCGTCGAGTGCGTGTCGATCGAGCGGAAGATGGGGATCAACGCCAGCCCCACCTGCGTCATGGCCTACGACGGCGCCACCGGCTACCTCATCGGCGAGCCCAACGAGGGCATGCGCTACATGTTCAAGATGATGAACAACGCCCGCCTGTCGGTGGGCGTCGAGGGCCTGTCGCTGGGGGAGCGGGCCTACCAGCAGGCCGTGGCCTACGCCGCCGAGCGGCACCAGGGTCGGGCCCTCGGGGCGCCCGCGGGCACCTCGTCGGCCATCGTCGAGCATCCCGACGTCCGCCGCATGCTGCTGACCATGCGGGCGCAGATCGAGGCGCTCCGGGCGCTGGCCTACCTCAACGCCGAGTGCCTCGACCTGGCCGACCGCCACCCCGACGAGCAGGTGCGCACCGCCCGCCAGGAGCTGGCCGACCTGCTCACGCCCATCACCAAGGGGTGGGGCACCGACCTCGGCGTCGAGCTGACGTCGCTGGCCGTCCAGGTCCACGGCGGCATGGGCTACATCGAGGAGACCGGGGTGGCCCAGCACTACCGCGACGCCCGCATCGCCCCCATCTACGAGGGCACCAACGGCATCCAGGCGCTCGACCTGGTCGGTCGCAAGCTGCCGATGCGGGCCGGCGGGGTGGTGGCCGACTTCCTGTTCGGTATCGAGGCCACCGCCGCGGAGCTGTCGGGGGCCGGGGGCGACCTGGCCACCATCGGCAAGCGGCTGGCCGACGCCCACGCCACCCTGCGCCAGACCACCGACTGGCTGCTGGCCAACGGGCTCGAGGACCCGGCGAACGCCATCGCCGGGGCCACGCCCTACCTGCGCATGTGCGGCATCGTGACCGGCGGCTGGCTCATGGCCCGGGGGGCGGCGGCCGCCCAGCGCCTGCTCGACGACGGCGAGGGCGACGCCGAGTTCCTGCGCCAGAAGGTGGTGACGGCCCGGTTCTACGCGGAGCAGCTGCTGCCCCAGGCGGCGGGGCTGGTCCCCGCCGTCACCGCCGGGCCTGCGGACCTGGCGGCCGCCGCGTTCTAGCGCGGGGGCGGCGCGGCGCCGGCCTCGGCCAGCACCCGGGCCGACAGGTCGGCCCACAGGGGCGGTGCCCAGGCGCCGAACTCGCGGTCGGTCAGCACCACGCAGGCCAGGCGGGCGTCGGGATCGACCCACAGGAACGTCCCGGTCCCGCCGAAGTGGCCGAACGTGCGGGGCGAGCCGCCGGGGGCGGTCCAGTGGGGGACCTTGGCCCCCTTGATCTCGAACCCGAGGCCCCAGGGGTTGGGGTCGTAGCTGCCCAGGTCGGGGACCACGCCGGCCAGGCCGGGGAACTGCTCGCGCGTCGCCTCGGCCAGGGTCGCCGGGGCCACCACCGTCGGCGCCAGCAGGTCTGACGCGCACCGCGCCAGGTCGCCCACGGTCGACCAGGCGCCGGCGGCCGGCGACCCCCGCAGCTCGGTGGCGGCCATGCCCAGGGGGTCGAGGACGGCCTCGGCGAGGTAATCGCCCACCGCCATGCCGGTGCCGGCGGCCAGCGCCTCGGCGGCCCGCTCGTACCCGGTGTTGGAGTAGATGCGACGGGTGCCGACCGGAGCGATCGGCCGGGTCCCCACGAACGGCAGGCCGGAGGCGTGGGCCAGCAGATGGCGGACCGTGGACCCCGGCGGCCCGGCCGCGGCGTCGAGGCCGAGGGTGCCCTCCTCCACCGCCACCAGGCAGGCCAGGGCGACCAGCGGCTTGGTGACCGAGGCGATGGGGGTCTGCCACCCGAGGTCGCCCCGGCTGGCCACCACACCGCCCGGCCCGACGACCGCGGCGGCCGCCGTGGGCACCGGCCACGAGGCGATGGCGTCGAGGGCGGCCACGGGCGGTCACCGTAGCGGGACCGCCGATTAGCATCGGCCACCGTGCAGACGGTCCCCGACGACGACGAGGAGAACGCCGACGCCCTCGTACGGCGCAACTTCGCGTTCATCGACCTGTGCGGGTTCACGTCGCTGACCGACGAACACGGGGTGGG
>DASXRH010000231.1:0-14247 GCA_036506715.1 Acidimicrobiales bacterium | reverse complement strand
CGGCTGGCCGGCCGCCCCCGGGTGCTCGAGGTGGTGCGGCTGCTCGACAAGCGCGTGGGCGCCCCCGTTGCCGTCGAGTGCTACGTCGACCACAGCCCGCCGCCGCCCCCCCGCAACGAGACGTCCCCGACGTTCCGGCGCGAGCGGGGCACGGGCCGACCCACCAAGCGCGACCGGCGGCAGATCGACCGATTCCGGCGGTGACGACCGACGGCTCTGCCCGCGTCGACGACCGACATCCTCGGCCCGCCGCGCTGGCCCGGCTGGCACGTCGACGCCCTCGACCTGCTCGACCGGTGGGCTCGCCTGCATCCCCGGCGGCTAGGCCGCGTTGGCGGGGCGGCCGCTCCACAGGTCGGTGCACCGCTCGCAGACCGCCGCGGGGATGACCCCCCACCGCATGAGCACGGCGAACGCCTTGCATCCCAGGCACAGGCCGGCCAGCGACTCGAGCCCGGCCGCCACCACCAGCGCCCCCAGCACGCCGTAGGCGGCGCCCGGCAGCCCGAAGCCCAGCGCCAGCACGGCGGCGGTGACCGAGAACGCGGCGCCGATGCCCTGGGCGAAGCGCTTGGGCGGGCCCGGCACCGGGCGGGGGGCCACGCCCCGGGCCGTGAGCCACGGCGTGACGACCCGGGTGACAAGCTGGCCCAGCGGGCTGAGCGTGGGGCCGGTCGCCACCCGGGCCAGGAAGCCGTAGGCGATCACCGCGGTCATCCACGGCTGGTCGAGGACGATGGTGGCCAGGGCCATCAGCACCACGCCGCCGGCCACCAGGCGGGCCGACACTTCGTTCACCGGGTCGGGGAACGAGAACAGGCGGGTCGTCACATCCATCTCCCAGCAATCACGAGCGGCCAGGTCGGGATTCACGCTACCGGCCCGCGTCCCCGTTGCGTCCCCCGGCGCCCGGGATGACAATCGGCCCATGGGGGAGCGACCAGCACGACGACGGGTCCTGATCGAGGACGCCCGGCGCAACGACCAGTACCTGCGGGCCACCTGGCACGACGACCGGGGCCAGTTCGTGATCAGCACCTGGCGGGCCGACGTGTGCACCTGCGCCGCCCGCATCAGCGCCGCCGACGGCGCGGCCCTGGCCGGGCTGCTGGTCGACGGGCTCGCCGACGCGGCCGCCGCGCCCGCCGCCGCGCCGCCCGCCGACGGTCCGGCGCCCGCCCGCCGGCCCACGGGTACCGCGGCGCTGGTCGACCGGGCCCGGCGCTGGCTGGCCGGCGTGCTCGCCCCCGACCGCCCCGGGCTGTCCCCCCGGCCGGGCCCGCCCCCGGCCGACGCCGCCCGCAGGCGCCGCAGCGCGTGACGGCCGCGGCCTCCCCGTGGCCGGCGATGCCGGTCGAGGCCTGGCAGGACACCCGCGACACGCTGCACCGCTGGACCCTGGTGGTGGGAAAGGTCCGCCTGGCGCTGGCGCCCCGGGTCAACCACTGGTGGAACGTGCCGCTGTACGTCAACGCCCGGGGGCTCACCACGTCGCTCATGCCCCACGGCACCCGGGCCTTCGAGATCGTCTTCGATTTCCGCCGCCAGGTGCTGGCCATCGAGGCGGTCGAGGGTCACGGCACCGAGATCGCTCTCGCGCCCCGGTCGGTGGCCGACTTCTACGCCGAGACGATGGGCCGGCTGGGCGAGCTGGGGTTCGGGGTCGAGATCCTGGCCCGGCCGGTCGAGGTCGAGGACGCCACCCCGTTCGCCGAGGACACCCACCACGTCAGCTACGACCACGAATGGGCCCACGCGTTCTGGCTCTCGCTGGTGCAGGCCCAGCGTGTGTTCGACCGGTTCCGATCGAGCTTCCTGGGCAAGGTCAGCCCGGTCCACTTCTTCTGGGGCGGCTTCGACCTGGCGATCACCCGGTTCTCGGGCCGGCGGGCCCCGCTGCACCCCGGTGGTGTCCCCAACTGCGCCGACTGGGTGATGCACGAGGCCTACTCCCACGAGGTCAGCAGCGCCGGCTACTGGCCGAACGGCGCCGACGAGGGCGTGTTCTACTCGTACGCCTACCCCGAGCCCGCCGGCTACCCGTCCGGCGCGGCCGGCTACGACACGGGCCTGCGGGAGTACGTGCTGCCCTACGCCGATGTCCGCGAGGCCGACGACCCCGACGCCCGGCTGCTGACCTTCCTCGACCAGACGTACGCGGCGGCCGCCGATCTGGGCGGCTGGGACCGCGCCGCCCTCGAGCGCGACCGGGGGTGAGCACCGGACACCCCGCCACGGACAACCTCCCCGGTCGTCACAGCTAGCGGTTCAGCTCCGCCAGCGTCGCGGCGTGGGCGGCCAGGGCGTCCCGGACCTCCGGCGGGTCGAGGACCTCGAGCGGCACACCCAGCCCGGCCAGGTAGCGGGCCAGGCCGGTGGCGGTGGGGCCGCCCAGCTCGACCACCGTGGCCTCGGGACCGTCGGCGGCGTGGAGGCCGACGGTCCGGGGCACCACCGCCGCCGCCCGGTCGGCCGGCAGCGGCAGGCGGACCCGGGCCCGCACCGCGTAGGGCCCGACGGCCATCCCCCGGGCCACCAGCGCCACCGGGTCGGGCGGGTCGGTGATGGCCGTCCGGCGGCCGGTGGGGTGGGCGGCGGTCACGCGGTCGACCCGGAACGTGCGCCAGTCGTCCCGCTCGACGTCGTGGGCCACCAGGTACCAGCGGGGCCCCGACCGCACCAGCCGCAGCGGGTCGACCAGCCGCTCGCTGGCCCGCCCGGCCCGGTCGGCGTAGGCCAACCGCACCCGCTCGCCCGCCCGGCACGCCTGGGCCAGGGCCACCAGCAGCTCCGCGTCGACCCGGTCGGGGTCCCGGCCCACCAGCTCGGCCGTGGCGCCGTGGACCGCCCGCACCCGGGCGGCGAGCCGGGCGGGCAGCACCTGGTCGAGCTTGGCCAGGGCCGACACCGTGGCGTCGTCGAGGCCGCGCACGCTGCCGTCGGCGGCGCTGCGCAGGCCGACGGCCACGGCCACCGCCTCGTCGTCGTCGAGCAGCAGCGGCGGCAGCGCGCCGCCCCGGCCCAGCTGGTAGCCGCCGCCGGGACCGGGTTCGGCGTCGACGGGGTAGCCGAGGTCGCGCAGGCGGGACACGTCCCGGCGGATCGTCCGGTCGGTCACGCCCAGCCGGTCGGCCAGCTCGCCCGCCGTCCACGACGGCCGGGCCTGCAGGAGCGACAGGAGCCGCAGCAGCCGGGCCGGGGTGTCGGGCACGCCGGCCATCATGCCGCGAGATGCGGACCGGAACTGTCCGGGTTGGCCACTACGGTGCGCGCCATGACCGAGACCACCGACCTCACCGGCGCCGGCACCTTCACCAGCTGGGTGGTCCTGCGCAACGAGGGGACCTTCGGCGCCGACGGGGTCACGATCGCCTGGACCGTCGTCCCGGGGTCGGGCACCGGGGCACTGGCCGGCGTGACCGGCGGGGGCTACACCGCCGGGCCCCACGCCAAGGAGTGGAAATGGCGCCTGGGCGGGGCGCGGTGACCGGCGCCGCCGTCCCCGAGGTCACCCGAGCCCAGGTCCTCGCCCACCGGTTGGCCACCAACCGGTTCGACCGCACGGTGACCGATCCCGACGACCTGGCCATCGTCGACCTCGGGGTGCAGGACAGCCCGGCGGGCTCGGCCGTGCTGGCGCTGGCGGCCCGGCTGCCGGTGGATCCGGACGGGGCGCCGGTCGCCGTCCCCGACGGCTGGCTGCTGGTGTGGTCGGTCCGGGGGGCGCCGCACGTCCACCGCCGCCGCGATCTGGCGGCGCTGGCCCGGGCGTTGTGGCCGGCGGACGACGCCGACGCCGCGGCCCGGCTGGCGGCGTCGGCCCGCACGCTGGCGGACGGGGGCCTCGCCCCGGTGGCGGGGCTGCGGGCCACGGCCGAGGCGCTGGCCGCCGTCCTCACCGAGCCATTGGCCAAGGGCGCCGCCAGCGCCGCCCTCACCGCCGCCGCCCCCGCCGCCTGTTCGGCCTGGTGCCGGGGCTGCCAGGTGGTCCACGTGTCCGAGCAGCTCATGCGGCTGGCCGCCTTGCCGGCCGGGGCCCGGATCGAGCCGGGGACCAGCCCGCCGGTCCTGGCCCGCATCCCCCGGTGGGCCGGCCCGCCCGCCGGCCACGAGGGAGGACGGGCGCTGGTGGCCGCCTACCTCCGGCTCCACGGCCCGGCGGCGGCGGCCGACGTGGCCGCCTATCTGCAGGCGTCCCGGGCCGCGGTCACGGCCGACTGGCCGGCCGGGCTGGCCGAGGTCCGGGTCGACGGCAGGCGGGCCTGGCTTCCCGCCGACCTGCTCGACGACCTGGTGGCCGCCCCCGACCCGGGCGAGCTCGACGTCGTGCGGCTGCTGCCCCGGTCCGATCCGTGGCTGACCGCCCGCGACCGCACGCTGACCGTGCCCGACCCCGCCCACCGCCGGGCGCTGTGGCCCACCCTCGGCCAGCCGGGGGCGGTGCTGGCCGGCGGCGAGGTGGTGGGCACCTGGCGCACCCGGGCGGCCGGCCGCCGGCTCGACGTCGCCGTCCGCCCCTTCGGTCCCCGGCTGCCGGCCGGGGTGGCCCGCGCCGTGGAGGCCGAGGCGGCGGTGGTGGCCGCCACCCGCGGCGCCGCCGACGTCCGGGTGGCGGTCGAGGGCGGCTAGGTGGCGGCGTCGACCCGGTGGGCCGCCGGCCCGCCGGTGGTGCCGAGCCGGCCGTCGTCCGGGGATCCAGGGGGAGGTCCCGCAGCACGTGGCGTCAGGCGGGTAGGCCGGGCCCAGCTCGTCGACGGCGGCGGCCCGGGGTGGGTCGCTCACGGCGGCGAGCGTACCGACCCGGGCGCGTAGACGAGAACGTGTTCTACCCTAGGGGCATGGACGAGCCCGGCCACCCCGTCTTCGACGCCGACAACCACTACTACGAGGCGCTCGACGCCTTCACCCGCCACCTCGAGCCCGCCCTCGGGCCCCGGTGCGTGCAGTGGGCGACCATCGACGGCCGCCAGTACCACGTGCTCGGCGGCCGGGTGAGCCGGGCCGTGACCAACGCCACCTTCGACCCGGTGTCCAAGCCCGGCTGCCTCTACGACTATTTCCGGGGCAACACCGAGGGGGTCAACCCGCTCGACCGACTGCGCGACCACGAGCCGATCCGCCCCGAGTACCGGGACCGCGACGCCCGCCTCGCCACCCTCGACGACCAGGGCCTTGCCGGCTGCTGGCTGTTCCCCACGCTGGGCATGATCTACGAGGAGCCACTCCGTCACGACCCCGAGGCCGTGTGCCTCACCTTCCGGGCCTTCAACCGGTGGCTGGCCGAGGACTGGGGCTTCGCCTACCGGGACCGCATCTTCGCCGCCCCCTACATCACCCTCGCGGACCCGGACTGGGCGGTGGAGGAGGTCGAGTGGGCGCTGGGGGAGGGCGCCCGGCTCCTGGTGATGCGGACGGCCGCCCCCACGACCGCACTGGGCCGGCGCTCGCCCTTCGACCCCGTGTTCGACCCCTTCTGGGCCCGGGTGAACGAGGCCGCGGTGACGGTGGTGGTCCACGCCGGCGACAGCGGCGTCTCGTCGGACGGCTACGCGGTCGACGGCTTCGCCGCCACCTTCTCGGGCGGCGGCCACGCGCCCACCCTCAAGAACTTCGCCATCGAGAAGGCGGTCCACGACTTCCTGCTGTCGATGGTGCTGGCCAACACCTTCCGCAAGTTCCCCAACCTGCGGGTGGCGTCGGTCGAGAACGGGGCCGAGTTCCTGCCCGACCTGTTCCGCAAGCTGCGCTCGATCGACCGCAAGATGCGGGGCTGGTTCGACGGCGACCCGGTCGACATCTTCCGCCGCCACATCTGGATCAACCCGTTCTGGGAGGACGACTTGGCGTCGGTGGTCCAGTGGATGGGCGCCGACCGGGTGCTGTTCGGGTCGGACTGGCCCCACATCGAGGCGCTGCCCCAGCCGCTCGACTACCTGACCGAGGCCAAGGCGCTCGATCCGGCCGACCGGCGCAAGGTGCTCCACGACAACGTCCTCGAGCTGACGGCCCCCCGGCCGGCCTGACGCCGCGCCCGCACGGGCCCGGGCGCGGCGCAACCCCTCCCGGGGAGGGAGGGGCGCCGGTGGGTGGCCGGGGCGCACGGCCGGCTGCCATAGCCGGTAGGTGCGTGTCCGGGGTCGCCCGCCCGACCCCGGCTCACCCACCTCTGAACCTGCGTTTCCGCCCGCTCACCCGAGGGCCCTGCGGTTGGGGAGGGAAGCCCGCCCGAACTTTCTCCCCAGCGCTGATTCAGAGTTGTTGCACCCTCTAGATCGCGCCAGCGTTGCTTCGCGTTACACGTCTCGGGAAAAAAGTTCCGGGAGGTGTCGCGCCCCTGGTCAGCCGCCGGTCGCCGAGACGGTCCCGCCCGTGCCCGGCTCGGGCGCGGTGGTGGGCGTGACCGTGGTGGTGGGCTCGGGCACCGTGGTCGTGGTCTCGGGTGTCGAGGTCGACGTCGTGGTCGTCGTCTCGGGCGGCGCCGTGGTGGACGTCGTGTCACTGGCGGGCACCGTGGTGGCGGTGGTGGCCGCGGCCTGGGCCGCCACCTCGGCCGGGACGGTGACGACCAGCGCCGGCGGCAGCGGCACGCAGGTGGGCAGCAGCGACGTCGAGCAGTCGTCGCCGGCCAGGCCGGAGGAGCCGCTCCTGCCCGACCCCGAGCCCGCGGCGGTGCCGTCCTTGGCGCTGTGGTGCGTGGTGGTCGGCGGCAGCGTGGTGACCGGCCGGCGGACGTTCTCGCTGATGGCCGGGACCACCACGCTGGCGACGATGCCGGTGGTGGCCGCGGCGGCCACGCCGACGCCGATGGCGGCGGCGGTGGTGACGGCCACGGCCTTCATGGCCACCACGCGACCCAGCGTGCGGGCCAGCGGGTACTTCGACGCCTCGAGCCGGGCCGCGGCGTGCTTGGCCCGGTAGTAGCGCTCGCCGCCGTGCTTGGCCCGGTAGTCGTCGAGGTCGGCCACGGGGGCCGACGTCATGCGGGCCCGGACCCGCTCGGCCAGCGGATCGTGGGGGACCCGGTCGCTGCGGGCCGCCCGCTCGGCGCCGGGCGCGGGGTCGGCCTCGACCCCGGCCGCGGCGGCCAGGTCGGAGCCGGCGGTGATGTCGACCGTGGTGTCGCCGGTGGCGGCCACCGGCGCGGGCGGGCCGGCCGGCTGCAGCGGCGCGGCGCCGGGCACCGGGACGTCGTCCTCGGTGGCCTCCCCGGCCAGGACGGCGAGGCGAAGCTCGCGCATACGGCCCACGATCTCGGCCTCGCGGGCCAGCTCGGCCGCCCGGGCCGGTGCCCGTGCGGCGCGCACCAGCACGGCGACGTCGCCGCACCAGGCGGGAGCGTCGGCGGGCGGGGCGGCGCCCGACAGCAGCCGGTCGAGCTCGGCGTCCAAGTCGGTCATGTCGATCCAGCCGTCGTCTGAAGCGGTCATTCGGCCAGAGCCTCCTGGCTCATCCTGGCGGCGAGGCGCTTGAGCGCCCGGTGGCAGAGAACACGGACCGAGCCGGGGGACTTGCCCATGATGCGGGCGACCTCGGTGACGTCGAAGCCGCCGAGCACCCGCAGCAGCACGGCTTCGGCCTGGTCGGGGGCGAGCCCGGCCACCAGCATCTCGATGGTCTCCTGCACGCCCAGCTGCTCGATGACCAGCCAGGCGGGGTCGCCACCGAGCCCGCGCTCGACC
Source organism: Acidimicrobiales bacterium (assembly GCA_036506715.1). Classification (GTDB taxonomy): domain Bacteria; phylum Actinomycetota; class Acidimicrobiia; order Acidimicrobiales; family VFJN01; genus ZC4RG19. The sequence goes on along the minus strand of DASXRH010000231.1, from coordinate 6,568 downwards.
GGCCCGTCGAGGCGGTCGTGCGGCATGAGCTCGGTGCGGTGGCGGGCGACCTTGCGGCGGTGCTCGATCAGCCGGTGGCGGGCGATGGTGAAGATCCAGCCCCGGAACCCGGCCTCGTCGCCCGCGAACCTGCTGAGGCCGCGGGCGACGGCCAGCCACACCTCGGCGGTCAGGTCCTCGGCCATGCCCGGCTCCTGGGCGCGCAGGTAGCGCAGCAGGCGGGGGTTGTAGGCACGGTAGATCTCCGTGAGCGCGCGCTGCTCGCCCTGGCCCGCCAGGGTGAGCAGCGCCGGGAAGTCGAGAGCGCGGGTCGTTTCCGTGGGCGGCACACTAGCGAGGTCGCGCGCGCCCGTGAGGGAGGCGCGCCGGGGGTGATTTGGCCGTCACCCACCGCTGTCGCGCCGGCCGGCCGGTCGCCGCCTCGCGTGCTCGTCCTCGACCCCGGTGGCTACGCTGACCCGGCCGCCGCCGGCGTCCGTGCGTGCGGCCCGAGGAGGATCGGATGTCCGCAGCGCCCCCGGCCTACCAGCCGGTCGCCACCTACGACGAGGTCGTGCGCGCCGACTTCGTGACACGCGTCTACCAGCACCTGGCCGTGGCCATCGTCGCCTTCGTGGCCTTCGAGGCGCTGCTCATCAACCTGGGCGTGGCCAAGAGCCTCTACGACCTGATCGCGGGGCGCGGCGGCGGCGCCTGGCTGCTGATCCTCGGCGGGTTCATGATCGTCAATTGGCTGGCCACCAGCGCCGCCCACGACATCCTCAACCCCTCGCGCCAGTACCTCGGGCTGTTCGGCCTGGCGGCGGCCGAGGCGGTGATCTTCGCCCCGTTCCTCCACTACTTCTTCCGGGTGGCAGACGACGGCACCACCACCGTGGTGGCGGCGGCGATCATCACGGCGATCGGCTTCGCCGGGCTCACCGTGGTGGGCATGGTCACCCGGGCCGACCTGTCGTTCATCCGCCCGATCATGCTGTGGGGCGGCGTGTGCGCCCTGGTGCTGATCGTCGCGGCGGTGCTGTTCGGCCTCCAGCTCGGCGTGTGGTTCTCGGTGGCGATGATCGCCCTGGCCGGCGGGGCGATCCTCTACCAGACCCAGACCATCATCCGGCGCTACCCGCCCGAGGCCTACGTCGGCGCCTCGGTCCAGCTGTTCGCCTCGGTGATGCTGCTGTTCTGGTACGTCCTGCGCCTGGTCGGGTTCGCCCGCCGCTGACGGCGCGACTGCCCCACGGCCCGTGCCCTAACCTGGGGCGGCCACGGCTCCGGGGCGTGGCAGGGGAGGGGGAACCCCATGCGCAACCACCGTGTCCGCCCGGGCCGCGCCGCCGCGCTGGCCACGGTCCTGGCCGCCGGGCTGCTGGCCGCGCCCGCCGGGCCGGCAGGCGGGCAGACCCCGCCCACCGCGGCGGCGCCGCCGGCGGGGGTTGCGACGCCCACCGTCACCGGTCCGGTCGACGGGGCGCCGTTCTCGGTGTCCCGGCCGGTCGACCTGGCCGCCGCCGGCTACCGGCAGGACGAGTTCTTCCTCAGCGGGACCGCCCAGGCCTACCTCGACGACGGCCCCTGGGGCGACGACGGGCGCTGGAACGCCCGGCCCAACCCCGACGCCACGGCCCCCTACACCACCCGCACCATCGTGCGGCGGCCGGCCAGCAAGGCCGACTTCAACGGCACGGTCGTGGTCGAGTGGCTCAACGTCAGCGCCGGCTTCGACGCCGAGCCCGACTGGGTGTGGGAGAACGAGGAGCTGCTGCGGTCGGGCTACGCCTACGTGGGCGTCAGCGCCCAGGCCGTGGGCGTCAACTTCCTGCGGGGCATCCCCCGCTACGCCGGCCTGTCCCACCCCGGCGACGCCTTCTCCTACGACATGTTCAGCCAGGCGGCGAAGGCGGTCGAGGCGCCGGCCGCCGGCGGCCCCCAGCCGCTCGGCGACCTGACCCGCCGGGTCCGGCGCCTGCTGGCCGACGGCGAGTCGCAGTCGGCCGGGCGCATGGTCACCTACGTCAACGCCGTCCAACCCCTGACCGGCAGCTTCGACGGGTTCCTGATCCACAGCACCGGCGGCGGCGCCAACCTGTCCCAACCGAGCCCGGCGGGCTCGCCGGTCACGCCCACGGTGCCGGCCGTCCGGCCGCTGCAGGTGGTGCGCACCGACCAGGATGCGCCGGTCCTGGTCGTCAACACCGAGACCGACATCGTGCGGGCCGGGTCGGCGTCGGCCATCCACGGCCAGCCCGACGCCGACCGGTTCCGCGTGTGGGAGCTGACGGGCACCTCGCACATCGACCTCGACCAGGTGGGCAACTTCGACTGCGGCGGCGCGCCGGTCAACGACGCTCCCCAGCGGTGGGCGCTGCGCGCCGCGGTCCACACCCTCGACCGGTGGGTGCGGCGGCCGTCGCTCGGCGCACCCAAGGGCCCCCGCATCTCGGTGACCGCGGGAGCCCTCGACCGCGACCCGGCCACCGGGCTGGTGGTCGGCGGCATCCGCCTGCCCGACGTGGCCGTGCCCGACCGCACGCTGACCGGCGTGCGGCCGTCGCCGCCGGCCAACCTGTTCTGCGTGCTCGACGGCGCCCACGACCCGTGGAACGGCGACGCCGACCCCTGGGACGGCGACCCCGCGCTCGACCCGTCGCCCACGCCCGAGCCGGTCCCCGCCGCGCTGTACGCCAGCAAGCAGGACTACGCGTTCCGCTACGTCCTCAGCGGCCTGCAGCTCAACATGCAGGGCTTCCTGCTGGCCGGCGACTTCGACGAGCTGCTGATCTCGGCGCAGGCACGGGCCGAGGCCCTGCCCGGGGTCAGCTGAACGCCGGGCCGTCGAGGCGGTCGACGGTGGCGAACTCGGCCACGGTCGACCGCCGTAGCCGCCGGGGCTGGTGCACGGGGTGGCCCAGCGCCACCACGCCGGCCAGGGCGTACTCGTCGGGCGCGCCCAGCAGGGCCTTGACCTCGGCCTCCCGGCGGATCGACATGGTGGTGATCACCCCGCCGAGGCCCTCCTCCCGGGCCGCCAGCAGCAGGTTCCACGCGAAGGGGTAGATCGACGCGCCCCCGGCGAAGGTGTAGCGGTCGTGGTCGCGGTCGACGGCGGCCAGGGCCCGCAGGTCGGCGAACAGGGCCAGCAGCACCGGGACCTCGTCGAAGTGCTCGGCGAACCCGCCGCGCTCGCCGGCCGCCCGCTCGGCCACGGCCGGCGCCCCGGCCAGCGCCCGGGTCTCTGCCTCCCGGTCGGTCACCGGTGCCCACGGGGTCAGGCCGGCGAACATGATGGCCAGGTACTCGTACCAGCCCGCCAGGTAGAGATCGCGGAGCCGGCGGCGGGTGGCCGGGTCCTCGACCGCCACCACCCGCCACCCCTGGCGGTTGCCGCCGCTGGGTGCGAAGCGGGCGGTGTCGAGGATGCGTGCCAGCACCTCCCGGGGCACGGGGTCGGCGGTGAACTCGCGCACGGCCCCGGTGGTGCGGAGCGCGTCGGTCAGGTCCATGGCCGGCCACGCTAGGCCGGGCGGCCGCCCCGCTCAGGAGCCGCGCGGATGGGCGATCAGCTACCCGAGCGTGAGCATCGCCTCGGCGACCTCGCCGGCCGTCGAGTCGGGGATGGTGGTGGCGGCGTCCTCGAGGACGAGCAGCCGCGCTCCGGGGATCTCGTGGGCGATCGCCTCGCCGTTGCCGACGGGGAAGAACGGGTCGCGGCGACCGTGGACCACGAGCGTGGGGATCTCGAGATCGGGCAGGCGCTCGCGCCAGCGGGGTTTGCAGTTGAGCGTGGCGAAGACCATGCCGAGCTGGTTGGCCATCTGGATCGGAGGTGCGGTGCCGGGTGTGCGGTCCCAGATGCGCGCGGCGATCGCGCGTGCGGCGCCGGGGTCGTCGCCGAGGATCTCCGCGCGGGCGGCGGCGAAGTTCGTCACCGCCTCGCGGTCGGTCCAGTCGGGCATCGGATGTGCGAACAGGCGCTTCATCGTCGCCTGGTCGTGGTCGGGGAGGTCAGCGTCGGGCTTGCCGGGCGCTACTGCGCGGGTGCCGGCCAGGGTGAGCGCCGAGAATGCGCCCGGATGGTCGAGCGCGGCGACCTGGGCGACCATCCCGCTGACGCCGATCCCGGCGAGGTGCGCGGGCCCGCCGCCGAGGGCGTCGGCAAGGGCCGCGGCGTCGGCGGCGAGGTCGCGCAGGGTGTAAGCGGGCGCCTTCGGGTTCGCCGTCGTCGACTCGCCGCTGTCGCGCAGGTCGTAGCGCACCACGCGCCGCCCGCCGGCGGCGAGGCGCCCGCAGAGCGCGTCGGGCCAGGAGCGCATCGTCGTCCCGCCCGCGAGCAGGACGAGTGGTGCGTCGTCGTCACCGAAGGACTCGATTCCCAGGGCGACCTCATTGACGTTGACGGTGGTCATCGGTCGTCAGCCTCCAGGGCGGCGACGACCGGCGCGGTCTTCGAGTAGCCGGCGGCCTCGACGATCTTGCCGTCGATGACCCGCATGACGTTGACGCCACGGACCGAGTCGTCGGGACCGGGGCCCCAGACGTACCGCCAGCGGATGAGCGCCCACTCGTCGCCGGTGTGGACGTCCTCGACCTCGAAGTGGCTGGTGGTGTCCTCGATGAGCGCCTTCCAAGAGCTGAACGACGCGTCATAGCCCTCGTAGCGGGTGCCGTCGGGGGCTGGCTGGACGCTCTCCATGACGCAGTCGGGAGCGATGATGTCCTCGAGGAGGGTGGCGTCCCGCTCCTGGAACGCCTGGTTGAAGCGGTCGATGACCTCGTCGGTTGTCTTGGTCATGATCGTGGTGCCGTTCTTGATGGGGGTTGGCGTCTGACCTTGTCCCGCTTCCGTGGACACGGTGCCCCCCGAAGGCGGGTCAAGGTAAGTCGACGCTCGGTTAGACGGGACCACCGCACCGATCTCATCGGTTGTGGGTCTGTCGGTGGTCTGTCGGCGGGACACGATGAGGGACTCGTGGCCCTGGTCCCGGACCGGTCACGATTCCCTCCAGGGGATGGTGTCGGCTAGCAGCAGGTCGCTCGGTGCGGCAATGGCCACCGATGCGATCGACCAGCCGAACCGATTCGGCGACGAGCTCTACCGCTGCCGGACCCGGCGACGCCTGAGCCAGCTCGACCTCGCCACCCGGGCCGGGACGACCCAGCGCTACGTGAGCTACGTCGAGCGGGGGCCGTCGGCGCCGGGCCGAGCGATGGCCATCCGGCTGGCCGAGCCACTGGAGCTGTCGCTGCGGGAGCGCAACGAGCTGCTGCTGGCGGCAGGGTATGCGCCGATCTACCCCCGGACCTCGCTCGACGACCCCCGCTGCGGTCCGTGCGGGACGCGCGGATAGGTGGCACCGGTCGTTGGGTTGGCCCGGTTTTCATACCGGGTGCTTCCCATGCCCAACGACCTGGTGGAGGACCGACGTCATCATGCGCGCTCTGGAACGGGAGGTGGTAGATGCCATCTGGGCGGCGATCGAGCCGCTGCTCCCGCCCCCGCCCCGGACCCACCCGCTGGGCTGTCATCGGCCCCGGGTATCGGACCAGCTCTGCTTTCGGGGGATCTTGATCCGGCTGGTGACCGGCGCCTCCTGGGTCGACATCGAAGCGATCCTCGACCACCAGGTGTCCGACACCACCCTGCGCACCCGCCGGGACGAGTGGATCGACGCCGGGGTGTTCGACCAGGTCAAGACCGAAGCCCTCGCCGCGTTCGACCGGATCGTGGGCATCGACCTTGACGACGTCGCGGTGGACGGGTCACTGCACAAGGCCCCCTACGGGGGCGAGGGCACCGGCCCGAACCCCACCGATCGGGCCAAGCTGGGCTGGAAGTGGTCGGTCGCCGCTGAGCGCCACGGCATCCCGGTGGGCTGGGCGATCGACGGCGCCAACCGCAACGACGTCGTCGAAGCGACCAACAGCTGGTGGTCCAACGACGGGCAGCTCCGCCGTAACACCGACCGGCGGGCTCGCTACCGCCACGCCGCCCTCTGCCTCGCCACCGCCATCCTCATCGTCGGCCGCCCCATCGACTGGCGCAACCGCTGGAGCCCAACCTGATCGCCTATCCGCTCAGGTCCTCAGCCGACCGCGCGGGAGTTGACCCCGAACCCGCCGTCGGTCATGCCGGTGCCGGCATCGAGCCCCCAACTCACGATGTGGCGGGGTCGGAGACGGATGAACTGGGGCACGAAGTTGGGGAACCGGGGGTTGATGGCCTCGCCGCCGGTCTCGTGCAGCTCGGCGTCGCCGCGGATCTCGACCGCGTGGGCCTCGGTGGGCGCGAAGTCGTCGACCAGGAAGGTGATGTTGGGGTTGCCCTGGGCGTCGCGCCACTTCTTGCCGGCGCCGAAGTCGATGCCGCCCAGGTCGATGGCGTCCTCGTCGGCGTTGAACACGTAGGTGAGGGGGACGACGTGGGGGCGCCCGTCCCGGCCCACCGTGGCCAGCCGGCCCATCGTCTGGGACCGCAGGTACTCGATCTCGGCTGTGGTGAACGCGCTCATCCCGACCTCCTCGTCGTGGGCAGTTGCGCTGAGTCTCATACCCCCCTAGGGTATGTAACGGAGGTTGG
>DASXRH010000230.1:0-5063 GCA_036506715.1 Acidimicrobiales bacterium | reverse complement strand
CGACGCCAGCCAGGCCAGCACCATCGCGGCGTTGACGGCGGCCCCGGCCAGCGCCACCCGGCGCCCGGCCCGCCGGATGGCCGCCAGGGCCCAGCCGGCCTGGGCGGCGGCGCCGAGCGCGAAGAGGACCGCCAGGGTGCGGTCGTCGGCGTGCGAGCCGGCGGCGGCCGCGTGGATCAGCCCGGCGCCGGCCGAGGCCACGGCGGCCACCGCCAGCGGGCCGAGCGGGCGGGCGGGACGGACGGGCTCGTCCGGGAGGGGCGTCATGCCCGCAGTGTGCGGTCCCTGCTGTGATCGCCGGATGAGGGCCGGATCAGGGTTCGGTGAGGGCGGCCGTCAGCCCGGCGGGCGGCGGTCGGAGAGCCCGTGCATGAACACGTAGCACCCGGGGATGCGGGGGTTGCCGACCTCGGCGTACTTGGCCTGGTAGGCCGACGGCGACAGGCCCACCAGCGCCAGGAACCGTCTGCTGAACGAGCCGAGGCTGGTGTAGCCGACGAGATGGCAGACCTCGGTCACGGTCAGGTTGGTGGCCCGCAGCAGGTCCTGGGCCCGCTCGATGCGCCGCTCGGCCAGGTACTGCGCCGGGGTCTTGCCATAGGTGGCGGCGAAGCACCGCAGGAAGTGGTACTTCGACACCCGGGCGGCGGCCGCCAGGCGGTCGAGGTCGAGGGGCTCGGCGTAGTCGCGGTCGGCCGTGTCCCGGGCCCGCCGCAGGTGCACCAGCATGCCCTCGGGCACGGGCGGGCGGGCGGCGGACGGCACCGCCCGAGCGTAACCACGGTCGGGCGATGGTCCGCGGGCGCCGGTCCGTCGACACGGGCGGCGGGGCACGCGAGGCTCGGCCCGACGAGGAGGCCCACCATGACCGAGACGACCGCAGCCGGGGCGGGGGCCGGCGCCTACGCCACCGTCGGTCCCCTGCGCATGTGGTACGACGACCGGGGCCAGGGATCGCCGGTCGTCCTGCTCCACGGCGGGCTGATGACCGTCGACGCCACCTTCGGCTCGGCCGTCGGCCGCCTGGCCGGGCGCCACCGGGTCATCGCCGTGGAGCTCCAGGCCCACGGCCACACCCCCGACATCGACCGCGAGTTCTCCCTCGACCACCTGGCCGACGACGTGGTGGGGCCGCTGGCCGCGCTCGGGGTCGAGCGGGCGACATTCGTCGGGTTCAGCCTGGGCGGCATGGTCGGCCTGGCGCTGGCCATGCGTCACCCGGGGTTGAGAGCGGGCTGGTTCTGGCGTCGGTGCCCGACAGGCGCGACGGAGGGCTTTCGCGCCGTGGCCCGCGATCCCGACGCGTTCGACGCCATCGCGGAGCGGCTCTCGGCCATGGTCGGCGCCTACGCCGGCTGGTCCGAGGACGACATGCGGTCCCTGGCGGTGCCGACCATGGTGCTGGTGGGCGACCACGACTTCGTCCGCACCGACCACGCCGTGGCCATGCAGGAGCTGATCCCCGGCGCCCAGCTGGCCGTGCTGCCCGGGGCCACCCACATGGAGGTCACGCGCCGCCAGGACCAGCTGGTGGCGCTGCTCGACCCGTTTCTCGACGCCGTGGCCGCCGGCTGATCGGCCCTCGCCGCAGCGGCGGCGCCGAGGGTCAGCCGGCGGCGCCGGGCTGGACCCGGGCCAGCACGGCCGCATCGCCCCGGAACGCCAGGCCGGCGGCGCGGGCGGCCGCCAGCGTGAGCCAGCCGGCCAGCAGGGGGATGACCAGCTCGGGCGGGCCCTCGACCACGGCGTCGGGGGCGACGGCGGGGCCGGGGCAGGGGTCGACGGCGCCGCCGCCGACGGTCACGGTGAGGGGCTCGTCGCCGGTGCGCACCTCGAGCGTCTGGGCCGGGCGGTCGGGGGCGTGGTCGGCGAGTAGCCGGCGCAGCGGCAGGGCGAACCAGTGCGACTGGAACGCGTCGCCTTCGGTCGGCGCGCCCAGCAGCGCGCCCCCCCACTTGGCCAGCTGCTGGAGGACCGGCTCGAGCTCGGCGCCCCGGTCGGTCAGCGCGAACAGGGTGGCGGCCACCGGGGGCGGGGCCTGCTCGGCGGCCACCAGCCCTGCGGCCTCCAGCTCGCGCAGGCGGTCGGCCAGCAGGTTGGTGGCGATGCCGGGCAGCCCCCGGCGCAGGTCGGTGTACCGGCTGGGACCCCGGATCAGCAGCTCCCGCACGACGAGCAGGGTCCAGCGGTCGCCGACCACGTCGAGCGCCTTGGCCACGGCACAGAACTGCCCATAGGTCCGCACGCGGGGCACTGTACCCGTGACTTGAGTTTCTTGTCTATTTGATTGACTTTTTCAAGCTGAGCGTCCTACGGTCGGCCCATGACCGATCACGCCAGCGTCGTCACCGACTACATCACCGCCGTGGGCCAGGGCCGTCTCGACGACCTCGACCCGCTGCTCGACCCCGACATGACCTTCCAGCGGCCGGGCCGGCCCCGGCTCGACGGAAGGGCCGCCTACGTCGGCGCCCTCCGCCGCCTGCGCCCGATCATCGCCCGCAACGACATCCGCCGGGTGTTCGTGGACGGCGACGAGGCCTGCGTAATCTACGACTTCGTCACCGACACGGCCGTCGGTGCCATCCCCACGGTGGAGTGGCTGGGCCTGCGCGACGGCCGCATCTCCTCGGTCCTGCTCATCTTCGAGGATGGCCACTGGCCGGAGGTGCTGGCCGACCTCGAGTCGCGGGCGGCGACGGCCGGCGCCTGACCGCCATCCAGCAGGGCCACCAGCGCGGCCAGCGGGTGGCGACGGCCTCGGGATCTTGTGACCGGCGTCCGCGCGGCCGAGAGTAGGGGCCGTGCGCAACGACCCCCACCCCACCAGCCTGCCCGGAGTCGTGCGGTGAGCGGCCCCCTCGACGGCACCGCCGCCCTCGTCACCGGCGCGTCCAGCGGCATCGGCACCGCCACCGCCCGCCACCTGGCCGACCTGGGTGCCGCCGTCGCCCTGGCGGCCCGGCGGACCGACCGCCTCGACGAGGTGGCCGACGAGATCCGCAAGCGTGACGGCCGGGCCGTCACCCTCACGGCCGACATCACCGACGAGGCCCAGGCCCGCCAGGCGGTCGAGGACACGGTGGCCGAGCTGGGCCGGCTCGACATCCTCGTCAACAATGCCGGCGTCATGCTGCTCGGCCCCGCGGCCGACGCCCCGCTCGAGGAATGGCAGCGCATGGTGCGGGTCAACCTGCTCGGACTGCTCTACTGCAGCCAGGCCGCGCTCCCCCACCTGCTGGCGGCGGCCGAGGACGGTCCCCGGCGGGTGGCCGACATGGTCAACATCAGCTCCGTCGCCGGCCGGGTCGCCCGCGCCGGCAGCGGCGTCTACAACGCCACCAAACACGGGGTCGGCGCGTTCAGCGAGGCGCTACGCCAGGAGGTCACCCGGCGCCACGTGCGGGTGGCGCTGGTCGAGCCGGGGGCCACGAACACCGAGCTGAGCAGCCACAACCGCGACGCCGTGCGCGAGACGATCGTGTCCCGGTTCGCCGACACCGAGCGGCTGGAGGCCGACGACATCGCCGCCACGATCGATTTCATCGTCACCCGCCCCCGCCGCATGGCCGTCAACGAGGTGCTGGTCCGACCGACCGAGCAGGAGGGCTGACGTTTCGTAACGTTGATCCGATAAGGTGCCGGCCATGACCGACACCGTCACCTACCGGCTCGACGAGGCCGTGGCCACCATCACCATCGACGACGGCAAGGCCAACGTCCTGTCACTGGCCACGCTCACCGCGCTGGGGGCGGCCCTCGACCGGGCCGAGGCCGACGGCGCCGTCGTGGTGCTCACGGGGCGGGAGGGGTTGTTCTCCGGCGGCTTCGACCTGGGCACCCTGCGAGCCGGCGGCGACGGGGCCGTGGCCATGCTGGTGGCCGGGTTCGAGACCGCCGAGCGGCTGCTGGCGTTCCCCACCCCCGTGGTGGCCGCGGTCACCGGCCACGCCGTGGCCATGGGCCTGTTCCTGACGATGGCCTGCGATCACCGCATCGGGGCCGCGGGCCCGTTCCGGCTGGTGGCCAACGAGGTGGCGATCGGCATGACCCTGCCCCGGGCGGCAGTGGAGATCCTGCGCCAGCGGCTCACCCCGGCGGCGCTCGTGCGGGTGGCGACGCTGGCCGAGCCCTTCTCCCCCGACACGGCCGTGGCCGCCGGCCTGCTCGACCGGGTGGTGCCGGCAGGCGAGCTGGCCGAGGCGGCCGCCACCACGGCGTCGGCGCTGGCCAGGCTGGACATGGCCGCCCACGCCGGCACCAAGCGCCTGGTGCGGGCCGAGTCCCTGGCCGCCCTGCGCGCCGCCATCGAGGCCGACTTCGCCGCCGCGGTGCGTTGAACGGTCAGGAGGCGGCGACCCGCCAGTCGCCACCCGCGTAGTCGTCGAGCCCACCCCACAGCTCGCCGGAGTCGAGGGTGGCCCGGCCGTGGTCGTACTCGGTGCGCAGCGCGCCTGGCAGGTCCTGCGACCACTGCTCGTACGACGCCAGCCGATCGTGGCGCACCGCCGCCTGCGGGAAGCCGGCGATGGCGTGGGCCAGCACGATCGCTGCGCCCAGCGCCTCGCCCGGGGGCACCAGCCGGTTGGCCAGGCCCATGCGCCTGGCCTCCTCGCCCGACACGCCCCGACCGGTCAGCACCAGGTCGAGCGCGTGGCTGTGGCCCAGCAGGCGGGACAGCCGGACGGTGCCGCCGTCCATGAGCGAGATCCCCCAGCGCCGGCAGTAGACCCCGAACACCGCGTCGGCGGCCGCCACTCGCAGGTCGCACCAGGCCGCGAGCTCGAGGCCGCCGGCCACGGCGTGGCCCTCGACCGCGGCGATGACCGGCTTGGAGAGCAGCAGGCGGGTGGGGCCCATGGGCCCGTCGCCGTCGGGGGCGACCCGGCTGGCCCGCGGCGCGCCCGGCTCGCGCATCGCCTTGAGGTCGGCGCCGGCGCAGAACGTGCCACCGGCCCCGGTGAGCACGGCCACCGCCAGGTCGTCATCGGCCTCGAAGGCCCGGAACGCGGCGGTCAGCGCGTCGGCGGTCGGGCGGTCGACGGCGTTGGCCACCTCGGGTC
>DASXRH010000229.1:0-1740 GCA_036506715.1 Acidimicrobiales bacterium | reverse complement strand
GGCGCCGGTCGACCACTAGGGTGGCATGTGCATGACCGCTGATCCCGACCTCGAACAGCGCGCCATCAACGTCATCCGGGGCCTGGCCATGGACGCCCCCCAGGCGGCCGACAGCGGCCACCCGGGCACGGCGATGGCCCTCGCCCCCCTGGCGCACGTCCTGTGGACCCGCATCCTCCGCTACGACCCCGAGGCACCCCACTGGCCCGACCGCGACCGCTTCGTGCTGTCGGCCGGGCACGCGTCGATCCTGCTCTACTCGATGCTCCACCTGACGGGGTACGGGCTCACGCTCGACGACCTCCGCGCCTTCCGGCAGTGGGGCTCGCAGACGCCCGGCCACCCCGAGGTCCACCACACGGCGGGCGTCGAGGTCACGACCGGCCCGCTGGGCCAGGGCTTCGCCAACGGCGTGGGCATGGGCATGGCCGAGCGCTGGCTGCGGGCCCGCTTCAGCCCCGACCTGTGCGACCACCACACCTACGTGATCTGCAGCGACGGCGACCTGATGGAGGGCGTCAGCCACGAGGCGGCCTCGCTTGGCGGCCACCTGCGTCTCGGCCGCCTCGTCTACATCTACGACGACAACCACATCACCATCGACGGTCCCACCGAGCTGGCCTACGACGACGACAACGCCATGCGGTTCCGCAGCTACGGCTGGCACGTCGAGCAGCTGGGCGAGGCGGCCAACGACACCGACGCCCTCGAGGCCGCGTTGCGGCGCGCGGCCGACGACGACGAGGCCCCGTCGCTGCTCATCCTGCGCAGCCACATCGGCTGGCCCTCGCCCAACTTCACCGACACGGCGGAAGCCCATGGCAACCCGCTGGGCGAGGATGAGGTCCGCACCACCAAGGGGCTGCTCGACCTGCCGCCCGACGAGACGTTCTGGATCCCCGACGACGTGCTCGAGTACTACCGGGCGGCCGGACGCCAGGGCCGCGACCAGCGCGAGGCGTGGGAGAAGCGGCTGGCCAGCTACACCGGGGACCGCGACGCGTGGGAGGCCTGCCAGGCCCGCACCGGTGTCAACGGGTGGGAGGACGCACTGCCGTCCTGGCCGCCGGGCGAGTCCGTCGCCACCCGCAAGGCCAGCGGCGCCTGCGTCCAGGCCCTCGCCGACCGCGTGCCCGGGCTGATCGGCGGCGGCGCCGACCTCACCGGCAACACCGGCACCCTGCTCAAGGACCACGGCACCCAGTCGGCCGAGGAGCCCGGCGGCCAGCTGATGCACTTCGGCATCCGTGAGCACGCCATGGGCGCGACCCTCACCGGCATGTCCCTCCACGGCGGCGTGCTGCCCTTCGGCGGCACGTTCTTCGTGTTCAGCGACTACATGCGGCCGTCGGTCCGGCTGGCCGCCCTGTCCCACGCCAAGGTCGTCTACTCCTGGAGCCACGACTCGGTCGGCCTCGGCCAGGACGGGCCCACCCACCAGCCCATCGAGCACCTGGCGTCGCTGCGGGCCATGCCCGGGCTACGGGTCATCCGGCCCGCCGACGCCAACGAGGTCGCCGCCGCCTGGCGGGTCGCCGTCGCCTCGTCGGGCCCGACCGCCATCGTGCTCACCCGCCAGTCCGTCCCGGTGCTGGAGGGCACCGCGCTGGCGCCGGTCGAGCGCGGCGCCTACGTCATGAACGCCCCGCCCCGGCCCGGGATCGTGCTGGTCGGCACCGGCAGCGAGGTGGCGGTCTGCGTCGAGGCGGCCAAGATCCTGGCCAACACCGGCATCGAGGC
>DASXRH010000228.1:0-4134 GCA_036506715.1 Acidimicrobiales bacterium | reverse complement strand
GCCGGTCTCGCCGGTGGCCGGGTGCTCGACCTTGACCACCTCGGCGCCCAGGCGGGCCATGAGCTGGGTGGCGAAGGGGAGGGCCTGCATCTGCTCGGCGGCCAGCACCCGCACCCCGTCGAGCGGCCGGCCGAACCGGGCGGCCTCGCCGTTGACCACGTCACCGAGCTGCATGCGGGGCATGGTACGAGCTACCTGACGCACCGTCAGATCTCGGAGTGTCCCCGGCCCGGCGACAACGGTCCGCCCCGCGGCAGAATGCACCCCGTGGCGCTGACCGCCGAGTCGCCGCCCGGTCTGCGGCGGCGGGACCTGGCGCCCGCGGTCGCCGTGGCCGCCGGCGTGGTCGTCCTGCGCGTCCTGCTCAGCGGCCGCTACGGCTTCCACCGTGACGAGCTGGTGGCGCTGGCGGCCGGCCGCCACCCGGCCGCCGGGTACCCCGACCAGGCCCCCGGCATCCCGCTGGCCACCCGGGCCCTGTCCGCCGCGATCGGCGTCCACCTGTGGCCCCTGCGGGTGCTGGCCGGCCTGGCCCACGGCGCCGTGGTGATGGCCACCGCCGCCCTGGCCGCCACCGTCGGCGGCCGGCGCCAGACCATCGGGCTGGCCGCCCTGGTGGCCGCGCTGGCCCCGCTGTTCCTGGCCCAGGGGTCGCTGTTCCTGCCGCCGGTGTTCGACCTGCTGTGGTGGGCGCTGGCAGTGCTGGTGGTGGCCCGCCTGCTGGCGGGCGCCGATCCCCGGTGGTGGCTGGCCGTCGGTGCGCTGGTGGGGGTGGGGCTCGAGACCCGGGGAACGATGCTGCTGCTGGCCGCCGGCCTGGCCGTGGGCCTCGTGGCCGTGCCCGAGGGCCGGGCCCAGCTGCGCAGCCCGTGGCTGTGGGCGGGCGCCGGCGTGGCCCTGGCGCTGTGGCTGCCCAACCTGGCCTGGGAGGCCGGTCACGGCTGGCCGGTGGCCGACGTGGCCGCCGGCGTGCGCGACCACGTCCGCGCCGACGGCGGCCTGCTCGACGTGGCCCGGCGCCAGATCGTGCTGGCCGGGCCGGCGGCCCTCGGCCTTGCCGCCCTCGGCACCGCCGTGCTGGCCCGGCGCCCGTGGCGGCCGCTGCTGGTCGCCGTGGGGGTGGTGGTGGTCCTGGTGCTGGCCACCGGGGGCCGGGCCACCTACCTGGGCCCGCTGTACGTGCCGCTGGTGGCGGCGGGGGCGGTGCTGGCCGACCGGTGGATCGGCGTCGACCCCACCCGCTGGCACCAGATCGTCACCGTGGTGGTGGTGGCCGGCCTGATCGCCCTGCCGGCCGTGACGCCGCTGCTGCCGCCGGCCGACTACGGCTCGCTGGTCCACGACATCGACGGCCAGGTGGGCGAGGAGGTGGGCTGGCCCGAGATGGTCCACCTGGTGGGCACCGTGCGCCGGGTGCTGCCGGACGAGGAGCAGGACGGGCTGATGGTCGTCACGGCCGGGTCGGGCGAGGCGGCGGCCATCGACCTGTACGGCCCCGCCGAGGGCATGCCCCGGGGCACCGCGCTGTCGGCGGCGGCCGGCGCCCGGGACCGGTGGCCCGACGGCCAGCCGGCGGGGACGGTGATCTTCGTCCGCTTCCCCCGCCGCGTGGTCGAGCAGTTCTGCGACAGCCTGGGCCCGGTGGCGGCGGTGGGCAACGACGCCCGGGTCCCCAACCGTGCCTACCTGGCCGACATCGCGGTGTGCAGGACCCTGCGGGTCACCCCCGGCGAGCTGCGCGCCGGGCTGGCGCGCTGGAGCGATCCAGAGATGTGACGACCCGTCAGATCCGGCCGTACCCTGGGCCCATGCGTCCGGCCCGCGGGATCCTCAGCTACGGCGCCTACCTGCCCCACCGGCGGCTCGACCGGGCGGAGATCCGGGCCGTGGCCGGCACGGGGGGCGGCAGCGGCACCCGCACGGTGGCGTCCTACGACGAGGACACCACGACCCTCGGCGTGGCCGCCGCCCGCCTGGCCCTGGCCGCCGCGCCCGCCGGGGTGGCCCCCGCGGCGCTGTGGTTCGCCACGGTCAGCCCCGCCTACCTCGACAAGACCAACGCCACCGCCGTCCACGCCGCCCTCCGCCTCGACCCCGCCGTCCCCGCCTTCGACGCCAACGGCGCCGTGCGCTCGGCCGTGGGCGCGCTGCGGGCGGGGCTGGCCGGCGCCGGGCCGGCCCTGGTGGTGGCCGCCGACATCCGCACCGGGCTGCCCGGGTCGGCCGACGAGGCCGCCGGCGGTGACGCCGGGGCCGCGCTGGTGGTGGGCTCGGCCGACGACGGTCCGCTGGCGGCCGAGGTGCTCGGCACCGGGAGCGCCACCGAGGAGTTCCTCGACCGCTGGCGCACCCCCGGCGAGTCCCGGTCCCGGCTGTGGGAGGAGCGCTTCGGCGAGCAGCGCTACGTCGCCCTCGGCGCCCGGGCCTGGGACGACGCCCTCAAGGATGCCGGCCTGGTGGCCGACCAGGTCGACCGGGTGGTGATCGCCGCCGCCCACGCCCGGGCCGCCGGCGGGCTGGCCAAGCGCCTCGGCGTCGGCGAGCGGCTCGCTCCCGGCCTGGACGCCACCGTGGGGTTCACGGGCGCCGCCCACCCGGCCCTGGCGCTGGCCGCCGCCCTCGACCAGGCGGGCCCCGGCGAGGTGGTCGCCCTGGTGGTGCTGGCCGACGGCGCCGACGTGATCGTCGTGCGCACCACCGACGCCCTGGCCGCCGCCCGTCCCGCCCGGACCGTCGCCGACCAGGTGGCCGCCGGCGCCCCGCTGCCCTACGGCACGTTCCTGGCCTGGCGGGGCCAGCTGGCGGTCGAGCCGCCCCGGCGGCCCGAGCCGGCCCGGCCCTCGGCGTCGGCGGCCGGCCGGTCCCGGGACTGGAAGTTCGGCTTCGTCGGCTCGCAGGACGCCGCCGGCGGGGTCCACCTGCCGCCCGCCCCGGGCGACGACGCCCCCCGGCCCATGGCCGACGCCACCGGCACGATCGTCACCTACACGGTCGACCGCCTGGCCTACTCGCCCTCGCCGCCGGTGGTGTTCGCGGTGGTCGACTTCGACGGCGGCGGCCGCCTGCCGGTCGAGCTGACCGACGTCGACGCCAGCGACGTGGCCACCGGCGGCCGGGTGGAGATGACCTTCCGCCGGCTGTTCACCGCTGACGGCATCCACAACTACTTCTGGAAGGCGCGCCCGGTCCCGCCGGGTGAGGGGAGCTGACATGGGCTCGCACGGCATCCGCGACCGGGTCGCGATCGTCGGCATGGGCTGCACCCGCTTCGCGGAGCACTGGGACAAGGGGCTCGACGACCTGCTGCTCGACGCCACCGGCGAGGCGTTCGCCTCGGCCGGGGTCGGCAAGGACGACGTCGACGCCTACTGGGTGGGCACCGCCCAGTCGGGCATGAGCGGCATGATGCTGGCCAAGCCCCTCCGCCTCGAGGGCAAGCCGGTCACCCGGGTGGAGAACATGTGCGCCACCGGGTCCGAGGCGCTGCGCCAGGCCGCCTACGCCGTCGCCTCCGGCGCCTACGACGTGGCCATGGCGGTGGGGGCCGAGAAGGTCAAGGACTCGGGCTACCAGGGCCTCAACGCCTTCCCCATCCCCACCGACGGCACCAACCGCACGCTGACCGCGGCCGCCATGTTCTCGATGGTGGCGCCCGCCTACGCCGAGCGCTACGGCGTCGACCGGGGCGAGCTGCGCCGGGTGCTGGCCACCATCGCCGCCAAGAACCACCACAACGGCGCCCGCAACGACCGGGCCCAGTTCCGCCGGGAGATGACGGCCGACGCCATCTGCGCGATGCCGGCGGTGGCCGGCGACCTGTCGGTGTTCGACTGCGCGGGCGTGGCCGACGGGGCGGCCGCCGCCGTCGTCGTGCGGGCCGAGGACGCCCACCGCTACACCGACCGGCCCCTGTACGTGAAGGCGCTGTCGTCCGTGGCCGGCAACGGCTCGGGCCTGACCGACCCGGCCTACGACTACACGACCTTCCCCGAGGTCGCCCGGTGCGCGGCCGACGCCTACGCCCAGGCCGTGATCACCGATCCGCGGGCCGAGCTGGCGCTGGCGGAGGTCCACGACTGCTTCACGCCGACGGAGCTGGTGCTGATGGAGGACCTCGGCTTCAGCGCCCGGGGC
>DASXRH010000227.1:0-3741 GCA_036506715.1 Acidimicrobiales bacterium | reverse complement strand
CCACCTCGTCGAGCCGGGGCACCATCGGCCCCAGGTGGATGCCGTGGGGCTCGGCCTTGACCTTGTCGAGGGTGAGGCCGCCGGGCACCTCGCCGTAGCGGTCGCCGAACGGCCCGGTGCGCAGCGTGAGGTCGAGCAGCCGCTCGGGCCCGCCGGCGTCGTACCGGGCCCGCAGCGTGGGGCCGTCGAGGCCCTGGGTCGACGCCATGACGTCGAAGAACCCGTCGTCGATGCCGGTCACGTCGACCTCGTCGGCGGGCATGCCCAGGCAGGCGCCGGCCAGCCGGATGAGGATCTCCCACTCGTGGGGCCGGCCGTCGGTGGGCGGGAAGACGGGCGGCGAGTAGCGGGCGGCGCTGCCCACCGCGAACAGCCACAGCAGGTCGTCGTGGTGGGCCTGCTCCAGGGGCGACAGCCCGGGCAGGACCACGTGGGCGTGGCGGGTCGTCTCGTTGAGGTAGTTGTCGACGCTGATCATGCAGTCCAGCCCGGCCAGCGCGGCGTCGAGGCGGTCGCCGCCGGGGGTGGACAGGACGGGGTTGCCGGCCACGGTGAGCAGCGCCCGGATCTGCCCCGGGCCCGGGGTGGCGATCTCCTCGGCCAGGCACGACACCGGCACGTGTCCCAGCACCTCGGGCGCGCCCCGCATCCTGGTGCGCCAGCGGGCGAAGTTGGGGACGCCGCCCTCCAGCCCCGGCATGGGCAGGTCGGTCACCGGCCACGCGGCGGGCCGGGAGAACATGGCCCCGCCGGCCACGTCGAGGTGGCCGGTGAGGATGTTGACGACGTCGACCAGCCAGCTGGCCAGCGTGCCGAACTCCTGGTTGCACAGGCCGATGCGGCCGTAGACGACGGCCCGCTCGGTGGCGGCCAGGTCGCGCGCGAGGGCCCGGGTCCGGTCGGCGTCGATGCCGGTGACGGCCGCCACCCGCTCCGGGGGCCAGTCCGCCGCCAGGGCGCCGACGGCCTCGACGCCGTCGACCCGGCCGGCGAGCGTGCCGAGGTCGACCAGTCCCTCGGCGAACAGGACGTGGACCACGGCGAGCAGCAGGGCGGCGTCGGTCCCCGGCACGATCGGGAGCCATTCGTCGGCCCGGTCGGCCGTGCCGGTGCGGCGGGGGTCGATGACGACGACCCGGCCGCCCCGGGCCCTGATGCCGTCGATCTCGCCCATGACGTCGGGGCAGGCCAGCAGCGAGCCCTGGGAGGCGTGGGGGTTGGCGCCCATGACGACCAGCAGGTCGGTGCGGCGGATGTCGGGCACAGGGATCTTCCACATGCCGCCGTACATGAGGTGGGAGCTGACGTTTTTTGGCCACTGGTCGACGGTGCCGGCCGAGTAGATCATCGGGATGCCGGACATGCCGATGAGGATCCCGACGTAGCGGCCGAGGCTGAAGTTGTGGGCAAGCGGGTTGCCCACGTAGGCGGTGACGGCCTCGATGCCGTGCTCGGCGATGACGGGGGCCAGCAGGTCGGAGCAGCGGCGGAACGCGTCGGTCCAGCCCACCTCGCACCAGGTGTCGCCCTCACGCACCAGCGGCGCCCGGAGCCGGTCGGGGTCGTGGTGCAGGTGGCCGAGGGTCGTGCCCTTGGGGCACAGGTGGCCCTTGCTCCAGGCGTCGTCGCGGTCGGCCCGGATCAGCTCGACCCGGTCGCCGGCCACGTGGACCTCGAGCCCGCACATCGCCTCGCACAGCGGGCACGTACGCAGATGCACGCGGCGCTCGCCGCCGTCGGTCCTCGTGGCCACCGTCATCGAGCCCCCCTCGTCACCGGCCGTGGTACTTACCTTAGACAACGATCTGGGGGTGGTCGACGAACGCCACGCATTGTCCCTGGTTGTGGAAGCCGTAGCGCAGCCAGCCGCCGCGCTTGCACTGCTCCTTGGCGGTGGGCAGTGGTGGGGCGTCGACGATGTCGATGTCGCCGGTGAGGACGGTGCCCACCACGTTCCCGCCGGACAGCGGCGAGCAGTCGGTCGGCGCACGCGGCGAGGACGTCAGCGCCGTGAGCGTGTCGGGGAGGCCCTCCGGGTCACCGTCGTCGACCTGGAGGGTGACCAGCCCGAACTCGGACGTGGAGATGTTGATGGTCGCCTCCGCGAACGTCGGACCGGCCGTCAGCGTGCGGACGGCGAGGCACGTGACCGGCGCCTCACCGGCGATCGCGGAGAACGTCACGTGGCCGGTGGGATCCTCGCCGCTCGGGCCGCTGTGCACGTCGAACTCGAACGGCGTGATCACGCAGCATGCGGACAGGAAGCCCAGGTTCATGGTGCCGGTGCCGGTGACCGAGTCGCCCGCCGGCGCCTGAGCTCTCGACGGCGAGCCGGCGGCCAGGAGGGCCGCCAACGTGACTACGATCACGGCGAACGCTGCTGTCGTCCTCATGGGCGCTCCTTCCCACGCGGCGCCACGCCGTCCTTCATGATCACACGCTTGCCCTCAGGCCGACCTCTGCCCCTCGCGGGCCGCGATCTCACTTGCAGTGGAGCTTCGCCATCACCCCCGCGTGATCGGATGGCCACCACAGGCCGTTGAGCGGCTCGGCCCGGGGCGTTGCAGCGAAGCCCTCGGCCTCGACACCGACCCGGCAGTCCGGGTCGGGTCGCACCAGGACGTAGTCGATGCGCCCGTCGAACCCCGGACCCTTGGGCGAGTTCATGCCGACGAACGGCTCGGGCTGGCTCCCGCCACCCGTGCATCCGTGCCCGGTCGCCGGGTCGCACTCGGCCTCGCCGGACGCGAGCCAGGCATCGACGAAACCCGCCCGGGTCAGGGTGTCGAGCGTCGGGCTGCCCGGCGTCGCGTTGAGGTCGCCCGACGCGATCGACAGCCGGGCACCGCCTGGCCGTCGGTCGAAGAAGTCGAGGACCTCCACGGCGTGGCACTGGTTGGTGCTGATCCCGTCCGCGCAGATGGGCGGGCACAGGTCGGGGGCGCAGGGCGGGTCGTTGACGCTGCTCGCGAAGTGGGCGGTCAGGAAATCGACGGGGCCTTGGGGGCTGTCGACCCGGACCCAGTACGCCTCCCACGGGAAGTTGGCGATGTCGAGATAGCCCTCGTCGAGAATTGGCAGGCGGGTCAGCACCATCTCGCGGTCGGGGCTGTCGGCGCCCTGCCACGCGATCGTGTACTCGCCATCACACACACGCCCGAGCGCCGGAGCGAGCAACTCCTCGAGCCGGTCGCCGATCTCCTGCAGTCCGACCAGGTCGGGGCAGTCGGCGGCCTCCACCAGCTCGGCGAAGATCTGCACCCGGTCGGGGGCCTGGCACGAGTCGGTCTCGCTCGGGCACACAAGCCCGTGCAACAGATTGAGCGTCACGACCCGCACCGGCGCCGCCTGCGCCGGTTCCTCGCTGTCGCCGTCGCCGCCCGAGGTGCACGCGGCGGCGAGCAGGAGCGCGGCAACTCCCACCGCCAACACGTGCCGGCCACCCCGGACGGGCCCTCGCATGCCATCCACCCCCCTCGCCGGGCGACTCGAACCAGGCGCTGTTCCCAGTGGGGCGACAGCGGTCGGCCGAGGCTCAGGCGTTGTGTGCTGGTGGCCAGGATCGCACGGACGTGGGGTCCGCGTGCTGGGGGCATGGGTGGGTGCGGTCGCGCGGCTGGCTGTGCGGCGGCGGTCGAGGACGATCTGGCGTTCCTTCGCGAGATGCTCTACGAGGCGGCGAATCGTCCCGGGACAGCGTGGCCTGGTCTGCTCATGAATGCCCTGATCGCCGAGGCCCGG
>DASXRH010000226.1:0-8525 GCA_036506715.1 Acidimicrobiales bacterium | reverse complement strand
GCGGCTGCCGGGCGCCCCGGCCTCCAGCGTGTGGGAGGAGCGCTTCGGCGAGCACGCCTACGGGCCCCTGGCCGACACCGCCTTCGCCGACGCGCTGAAGCAGGCCGGGCTGACGCCCGGCCAGGTCGACGTGCTCGTCGTGGCCGGTACCAACGGCCGGGCGGTCCGGGCGTTCGCCGTTGGCGCCGGCGTGGCCAGGGTCGCCGGCGACCTCACGGCGGTGGTCGGCAACACCGGCACCGCCCATCCCGGCCTCGCGCTCGCCCGCGTGCTCGACGATGCCGAGCCCGGCCAGACCATCGCCCTCGTCGTCCTGGCCGACGGCGCCACCACCCTCGTGCTGCGCGCCACCGACGCCATCGCCTCCTACCGGCCCTCCGCCCGCGTCGCCGACCAGATCGCCGGGGGTGACGACACGCTGAGCTACGCCAGCTTCCTGACCTGGCGCGGCTTCCTCACCAGGGAGCCGCCCCGCCGCCCCGACCCGGTGGGCCCCGCCGCGCCGCCGGCCCTGCGCAGCGCCGGCTACAAGTACGGCTTCGTGGCGCACCAGTGCACCGAGTGCGGAACCGTGCATCTGCCCGCGGTCAGGGTGTGCGTCGAGTGCAAGGCGATCGACCACATGACCGAGGTGCCCATGGCCGACGTGGCCGGCACTGTGGCCACGTACACGATCGACCACCTGGCGTTCTCGCCGAACCCGCCGGTCGTCGCCGCGGTGGTGGACTTCGACGGCGGCGGCCGCTTCAGCTGCGAGCTCACCGACGTCGACCCGGCCTCGGTCGCCATCGGCGACCGCGTCGAGATGACGTTCCGCAAGATCATCACGGCGGGCGGCGTGCACAACTACTTCTGGAAGGCCCGGCCGATGGTGGCCGGCGCCACGGCCACGGGAGGGATCTGACATGGGTTCGAGGGGCATCCGCGATCGCGTCGCCATCGTCAGCATGGGCTGCACCGCCTTCGGCGAGCACTGGGACCGCTCGGTCGACGACATGTTGATCGAGTCGTCCGAGGCGGCCATGCAGTCCGCCGGCGTCACCCGCGACGAGGTCGACGCGTACTGGCTCGGCACGATGGGGTCCGGCGTCTCCGGTCTCACCCTCTCGCGCGCGCTGCGCCTCGAGAACAAGCCGGTCACCCGGGTCGAGAACATGTGCGCCACCGGCTCGGAGGCGCTGCGCAACGCCTGCTACGCCGTGGCCTCCGGCGCCTTCGACGTGGCCATGGCCATCGGCGTCGAGAAGCTGAAGGACTCCGGCTTCTCCGGCCTGGTCACCAGCCCGATCCCGGGTGATGGCACCGTTCCGGAGACCACCGCGCCGGCGCGCTTCAGCCTCCTCGCCCCCGCCTACGCCGCGAAGTACGGCGTCGACGAGCAGGAGATGAAGGATGTCCTCACCCGCATCGCCTGGAAGAACCACGTCAATGGCGCCCGCAACCCCCGGGCGCAATTTCGCAAGGAGGTGCCGATGGACGTCATCCGCGCCGCGCCGTTGATCGCCGGCATGCTCGGGATCTTCGACTGCTCGGGCGTGTCCGACGGCTCCGCGGCGGCGATCGTGGTCCGGGCCGAGGACGCCCACCGCTACACCGACCGGCCGATCTTCGTGAAGGGCCTCTCCTTCGTCGCCGGGCCGGCGCGGGGCAACATCGACCCCGGCTACGACTTCACGACCTTCCCCGAGGTCGTCGCCGCCGCCGACGACGCCTACGCCCAGGCAGGCGTCACCGACCCCCGGGCCGAGCTGGCCCTGGCCGAGGTCCACGACTGCTTCACCCCGACCGAGCTGGTGCTGATGGAGGACCTCGGCTTCGCGGACCGGGGCTCCGGTTGGAAGGAGGTGGTGGCCGGCGCGTTCGACCTCGACGGCGAGCTGCCGGTCAACCCGGACGGCGGGCTGAAGGCCTTCGGTCACCCCATCGGCGCCTCCGGGCTGCGGATGATGTTCGAGTGCTGGCTGCAGCTGCGGGGCGAGGCCCCGGACGAGCGCCGCATCACGAGCATCGACGCCGGGCGTACGCTGGCGCTGACCCACAACCTCGGCGGCCAACCCGGCGAATGTGTCAGCTTCGTCTCCGTGGTCGGCTCCGAGCCCAGCGCGTGACCCTCACCGACGACGTGAAGCTGGCGGCCCAGGCCGCGTACGCCGCCGCCACGCGGGCCGGCGACGTCGACGCCGTGGCCGCCGCCAGCGAGCCCGATGCCGTCGTCTGGCACAACTACGACGACGCCGTCGTCACCGCCGAGCGGTCGGGGCGGACGCTGCGGTGGCTGCACCGCACGATGCCGGACGTCGCGTGGCACGACGTGGCGGTCCTCCCCACGCCCGCGGGCTTCGTGTGGCAGGCGGTCCTGACCGGCACCGCGCCCGGCGGTCCCGTGCGGGCCCCCACCTGCATGGTCGTGGAGCTGTCGGCGTCCGGCAGGATCCGGCGCACGGACGAGTACCTCGACCCGGCCGCCCTGGCGGCCCTCACCGGCACGCCGGTGCGATCCTGACGTGTTGACCGAGGCCGAGCAGGAGCAGTGGCGCGACCGGTTCCGCCGCCACTGGCAGGACGGCGTGGCGTTCAACAAGGCCTGCGGGATCACGGTGCGGCGCTGGGATCCCGACGGCGTGGAGCTGCACCTGCCGTTCCGCGACGCCCTCGGTGCCCACCCGGGCGTGTTCCACGGCGGCGTGATCGCCGCGTTGATCGACACCGCCGGCTGCGGGGCGGTCGCGGCCGGCCACGACTACGACCGGGGCAGCCGCATCACCACCGTGGCCCTCGCCGTCCAGTACTTCACCGTCGACCCGGGTCAGGGCGTGATCGCCGTCGCCCGGTGCACCCGCCGCGGCCGGCAGATCAACTACGCCGAGGTCACCGTCCGCAGCGAGGCGGGCAAGGACCTGGCCCGCGGCCTGGTCACCGTCAGTGCGTCGGGGACGCGTGAACTCGACGGGCGGCGCTCAGCCGAAGAGGTCGACCACCGTGGCGCCGGTGCCCTCGGCCAGCACCTTCCCGGCCTCGGTGAGATGGGTGCGCCATAGCTCGTCCGCGCCGTCGGCGTCGCCCGCCTCGATGAGGTCGATCAGCTTCTGGCGGGTGCGGTGGGCCTTGCGGCGGAGCCGGTGGTCGTCGTCCGCGTGGGGCCTGCGCACGTAGCTCAACGCGGCCGCCTGGCTGATGTGCTCGAGCATCGCGGTGATCAGCACCAGCGTCTGGTTCCCGGCGAGCTCGACGACGCGGGCGTTGAACTCGTGGAAGCGGGACGTCTCCTGGGGATCGAGCGCGTCGAGCTTCTGCTGCAGCTGGCGGGCGACGGCGGCGTGGTCACGGCGGGCGGCGAGCATGCGGGCGGCCGGGGCCTCGACGATCACACGGGCGTCGAGCACGTCGGCCAGGGTGGCGCCCCGGTGCTGCAGCACGAGCCCCGCGTAGCGGGCGGCGACGTCGGTCGACGGCTCCTGCACGCGGGCGCCGCCGCGCGCGCCCCGGCGCACGGTGATGAGGCCCTCGGACTCCAGGATGCGGAACGCCTCGCGCAGCGTCGGCCGGGAGATGGTGAACTCCGCCATGAGGGCGCTCTCCGGCGGGAGCGCATCGCCCTCGTGGAGCTGGCCGAGCACGATCTGGCGGCGGATGTGGCCGGCGACGAGCTCGGCGGTCTTGGGGACGCGGACATTGAACCGATCGCCGTTCGGGACGGGGGTGCTCACGGCAGTCAAGGCTACGGCACCGATCGGGCGGTCACGGGGAGGACCGACGGTCGAAGATCGTCTCGGCGTTGCCCCGCATGATGCGGTGCTTGACGTCGTCGGCCAGGGGGTCGAGCAGCTTCTCGAAGTCGGCCGGGTCGGCCAGCCCCTCGGCGTGGGGGAAGTCGGAGCCCATCACCAGGCAACGGTCGTCGCCGCCCAGGTCGTCGACGATCCCGGGGATGTCGTCCTCGGGATAGGGGGCGACCCGCACGAACTCCTTGAAGATGGCGGACGGGCGGTCGGCGAGCTTGCCACCGATCCACGGCCCGTTGCGGCCCATGCCCCGGCTCTTGTCCATGTGCGAGAGCGTGTGGGGCACCCAGCTGGCGCCGTGCTCGGCGATGAGCACCCGCAGGTTCGGGTAGCGGCCGAAGATGTTGTCGAAGACCAGCGACGAGATCGTGTCGACGATGGGGCGCTCGCCGTAGATGTTCATCCACTGCCAGGCCGACATGTGCCAGGCCGACGGGTCGCTGTCGAGCCCCCACGCTGGTGAGATGGCGTCGAAGTACCAGAACGGCATGATGTGGAACGCCACCGTCACGCCGGCCTCGGCCAGGCGCGACCACACCGGGTCGAAGTAGGGGTGGCCGGGGCTGCGGCCGTAGGCCGGGCCGGTCGGGACCAGCACGACCCTGGCGCCCCGGGCCAGGATGTCGTCGGTGAGGGCGACGGCCCGGTCGAGGTCGCGCAGCGAGAGCACCGCGGTGGCGTAGATCTTGTCCTGGTAGTTGAAGCCCCAGGCCTCGTCGTACCAGCGGTTGAACGACGCGAGGTTGACGTACAGGGCGTCGGTGTCGTGGACGTAGTGCTCGGCGGCGAGCGACATGCCGGCGGGGAACACCACGCACCGCTCGACTCCCTGGACGTCGAGCAACGCGAGGCGCGGCTCGCGCTCGAGGTACTCGGGGCGCATCGGCTCGGGCCGGTAGGTCTCCTCGGGGTCGCCCGAGGCCATCTGCTTCAGCATCTCCTTGAGCGTCCCGGGGCGGTACGCCATGTCGAAGCCGAGCCCCTGCTCGCTGTTGAAGGTGGCGATGCGGCCCCCGGCGAGGATGGCCTCCTGGCCCCTGGCGTTGCGCACCGGGGTGATGGCCCGGTCGAGGTACGCCTCGGGCAGATAGCGGGTGAACGCGTCCCGAGGCTCGTAGCAGTGCGTGTCGCAGTCGAAGATGCCGTAGTCGAGGTGGCTCACGTGCGTCCTCCGGTCGGCAGTGATACAACATAATCATACAACTGATTCGAGGAGGCGGCCAGGTGGTGACGCGGTGACGGAGCTCCGTTCCGAGCTCGACGGGCGGGTGATGACCATCACCATCGACCGCGCCGCGTCCCGCAACACGATCACCTACCCCGTGCTCGATGAGCTGCTGGAGGCGTTCGCCCGGGCCGACGCCGATCCCGCGGTCCGCGCCGTCGTCGTGACCGGCGCGGGCGACTGGTTCTCGGCGGGCACCGACCTGTCCGCCGGCGCGGGCGGCTACGACGCCGACTCGGCCGGGTTCAAGCCCCTCCGGGCCGGCACCCGCGACGTCGGCGGCGAGCTGGCCCTGCGCATCTTCGGGCTCACGAAGCCGGTCATCGCCGCCATCAACGGCACGGCGGTCGGCATCGGCGTGACGATGGTCCTGCCGATGGACGTTCGCATCGCCGCCGACGGCGCCCGCTTCGGCCTTCCCTTCACCCGGCGGGGCATCGTGCCCGAGTCGTGCGCCACGTGGTTCCTGCCCCGGATCGTCGGCATCGCCACCGCCGTCGACTGGGCCGTCACCGGCCGCATCTTCCCGGCCGAGGAGGCGCGGGCCGCCGGCCTCGTCCGCGAGCTCGTGCCCGCCGACCAGGTGCTGGCTCGGGCGCAGGCGGTCGCCCACGAGGTCGCCGAGACCACCTCGGCCGTGTCGGTCGCCCTCACCCGCCAGCTGCTCTGGCGCCAACTGGGCTCGCCCCACCCCCTGAGCGCCAACCGTCTGGAGTCGCGTGCGCTGCTCGCCCTGGGCCGGCTGCCCGACGCCGCCGAGGGCGTGGCGGCGTTCCGGGACAAGCGCCCGGCGGCGTTCCCTCTGCAGGTGCCCGGCGATCTGCCGGCGTTCTATCCCTGGTTCGCCGAGGAGCCGTTCGATGGGTGACGTGCTGGATCGGGCGGTCGACGCCGCCCGCCTCACCGGGCTCCTCGCGGTCCACCACCCCGGCGTGCAGGTGGCGGCCGTCGACGTGCTCGACGATACGTCGGGCTCGGCCAACCGCCTCCGCCTTGGCCTCACCTACGAGGACGGCGCCGACGCCGGGCTGCCGACGACGATGTTCCTGAAGCGCAACCTCGAGCGCTTCAGCTTTCCCGTGGCGATGTACACCACCGAGGTGCGCATCTACCGTGACGTGCTGCCCGGCACGGGCGTCGAGGTCCCCGCGATCTACGCCATCGAGGCGACGGGCGACGATGCCCAGTTCGCCATCCTCATGGAGGACCTCGGGGCCCGTCCCGGCGTGCGCATCGGGTTCGTGCTCGACCCGACCACCCCCGACGAGGTCGACAGCCTGCTCGCCACCCTCGCCCGCCTCCACGCCGCCTTCTGGGGCGGCGGGCGGATCGATCGCCGGGCGCCCTGGGCGCGGGCCCCGGACCGCGATGCCGCCATGCGGTTCTGGGCCGAGATCGGCCCCCGCCTCGCCCGGCGGCACCTCGAGTCGGGCCACCGGGCGCCGCTCGTCGACCAGACCAGCTGGCCCCAGGACGTGCTGTGGCGGGCCTTCGACCGCATGGTCGCCGTCGACGGCACCGGCCCCCACACCCTGCTCCATGGCGACGTGCACGCCGGCAACGTGTACTACGTCGTGGGGGCCGACGGCGGCCTGCTCGACTGGCAGCTGGCCCTTCGGGGCTGCTGGGCGCTCGACGTCGCGTACCTACTGACCTCGGCGCTCGGCAGCGCCGACCGCCGGGCCCACGAGCGCGATCTCCTCGCCGGGTACCTCGAGCGGCTGCGGGCAACCGGGGTCGAGGCGCCCCGTGCCGACGAGGCCTGGCTGCGATACCGGCAGAACGCGCTCTACGGGGTGATGATGTGGCTCATCACCCCCGATGGCGTCCACACCGACGCCGCCCAGGTCGAGTACCTGCGGCGGTGCCTGGCGGCCGCCGACGAGCTCCGGACCCTGGACGCCCTGCGGTGACCACGACGCAGAGGAGGATCTCGTGACCGATCTGGATGGCCGCGTGGCCGTGGTGACCGGCGCCGCCGGGGGCATCGGCGCAGGGATCGCCGCCGCGCTGGCGGACGCGGGCGCCGCGGTCGGCGTCTGGGACCTCGACGGCGGGCGGGCCAAGGAGGTCGCCGCCGGCATCGGCGGTCGCGCGCTGGGCGTGGAGGTCGACATCACCAGCCGGCCCGGTGTGGAGGCCGCCGTCGCGGCCACCGAGTCGGCGTTCGGCCCGGTCGACGTGCTCGTCAACAACGCGGGCATCGACAGGATCGAGCCGTTCTTCCGGAGCGAGGAGCCGACCTGGGAGCGCATCGTCGCCGTGAACTTCCTCGGCACGGTCCGCTGCTGCCACGTGCTGGTACCCGGCATGGTCGAGCGGGGGGGCGGTCGGGTGGTGAACATCGCCTCGGACGCCGGGCGGGTGGGCTCGTCGGGGGAGGTCGTGTACTCGGGCACCAAGGGCGGTGTCATCGCCTTCTCGAAGGCACTCGCCCGCGAGGTGGCGGCCAAGGGTGTGACGGTGAACGTCGTGTGCCCCGGTCCCACGGACACGGCCCTGCTCGACCAAGTGGCCGAGGCCAGCCGGAAGCTCTACGACGGGTTGGCCAAGGCCGTCCCCATGCGCCGGATCGGCCAGCCGGCTGACATCGCCCCCGCGGTGGTGTTCCTCGCCTCCGCCGGCGCCGGCTACATCACCGGCCAGACGCTGTCGGTCTCCGGCGGCCTGACGATGGCGTGACGGCCTGATGGCGGCCGCACCGGTCCAGCTCGAACGCCGGCCCGGCGGGGTGGGCCTGGTCACACTGCGGCGGCCCGACCGCCTCAACGCGTTGTCGTCCGAGGTCGCCGCCGCGCTGGACGCGGCGTTCCGCGCCGCCGGTGCCGACGACGCGGTGCGGGCCATCGTGGTCGCCGGCGAGGGCAAGGCGTTCTGCGCCGGTGCCGACATCGGCGAGCTCGACTCCCTCGATGGTCCGCACGCGTTCCGCGCCTTCGTGGGCCGGCTCACCGATGCGTTCGAGGTGCTGGGCCGGTGCCCAAAGCCGTCGGTCGCGGCCATCCACGGCGTCGCCCTGGGCGGCGGCCTCGAGCTGGCCCTGGCCTGCGACCTGCGCGTGGCCGAGGACGGCGCCCGCCTCGGCGTCCCCGAGATCAAGCTCGGCCTGCTGCCCGGCGCGGGCGGCACGGCCCGCCTCCCCCGGCTGCTGCCCAAGGCGGTCGCCAAGCAGCTCCTGCTCACCGGCGAGCCCCTCCCGGCGGCCGATGCGCACCGGCTGGGCCTGGTGAACGAGGTGGTGCCGGTGGGCGGCGGGCTGGCCTCGGCCCTGGCGCTCGCGTCACGGCTGGCGGGTCTACCGCCTCTCGCCCTGGCGGCGGCGAAGCGCCTCGTCGACGAGGGCGCCACGCTGCCCCTCGACGCCGCCGTGACCCTGGAGCGCGAGACGGTGTCGATGCTGTTCGGCACCGCCGATCGGGTCGAGGGCGTCCGGGCGTTCCTCGACAAGCGGCCCGCAACATTCCGGGGCGGCTGACACTCGTGCCGCCGTACGCTCGCGCCCATGGCCAAGCGCACGA